>DATFQQ010000318.1:0-61615 GCA_035264195.1 Candidatus Sulfotelmatobacter sp.
GTCTGACTCCACAAAACACCGGCAAACACCAAATAGACAACCAGGAATGCAAATGCTCTGACACGACGCATAGCAGCTCCTCGGTACATGAACTTGTACCAGGCTTGAGATTTTTCAACTTCCCCATCCGAACGGACGTAAAGAGAGGCCCTAAAGAAAGACTTGCTTGGGACGCTAACTGTGCAACTGTCAGACCATTTAGTGCAATGTTTATTTTCAAGAAGTTGTCACTGCGCAATCATTGGCAAATCTGTGTTTTCACATTGACCATCCGTGATATGGAAGATTGCGCTGACGAGGAAACTGCTGATCACGCCAAACTGTAGTCGCGCTACCGGACACAAAGGATGTTTCGTAGCGACGACCATCTCTACATTACACACGCAACATTTGTGGTCTTCTCGGGATATCCGCACGAAATTCTGGCGCTGCTCGCGGATGGTGGGCTGCGCATTGCAATCGTTGCCATTAGTGCGAGAGAGAAAAATGCAGTCGAGCCAGAACTTCAGATGCGATGGCATTGAGCGGAATATTTCGTGGAATCCGCGACACTGGGCCTATTGAGTTTGGAAGTTCTAGAGTGCAGTGAAAAGATCGAGAGACAGAGGTTGCTGGCGCACATTGATTGAAGGCGCGAAACAACCGGGAGCACAATCGAGGCAACCAACGTTTTAGTAAAGATACCCAACTGCGAACCTCCGATGCCGCGCAGCCTGTCACGCAATTTATCTAAAGAGCGGCGCACACCGGGGCTGCGGAAAAAATCTCGAGCAGACGCCGTTGCCCTCATCCCCGCGTCTCCAACACTTCACTCATTGCAACACGTAGCAAAGACTTGCAAAGCCTGTGATCTCTGGAAACTGGGCACCCAAACGGTCTTTGGAGAAGGCCCCGCGCCCGCTCGCGTCATGTTCGTGGGAGAGCAACCGGGCGACCGTGAAGACCGCGCCGGGCATCCGTTTGTTGGACCGGCCGGGCGACTGCTCGACGGAGTGCTCGTCGAAGTCGGAATCGATCGGTCACAGGTCTATGTCACGAACGTCGTGAAGCACTTCAAGTGGAAAGCAGCGCAACGAGGAAAAAGACGCATTCACAAGAAACCGCGACAATCGGAAATTGAAGCCTGCCGGCCGTGGCTCGATGCAGAACTTCAAGTCGTCAAGCCGCAGGTTCTGGTCTGCCTCGGTGCCAGCGCCGCCCAAGCTTTATTGGGAAAGAATTTTCGTGTGACGCGTGACCGTGGAAATCGGATGAAGAGCGATCTCGCTCCACACGTGCTCGCGACGGCGCATCCTGCCTCAATCTTACGTGGGCCCGATCCCGCTGCACGTGAGCAACAACGTCGAGACTTCGTTCGCGACATGCTGAAAGCGGCTGATCTGATCAAAAGCAAGCGCGCGCCTGCACCCTGAGCCATCCCGTCATTTAAGCATTTACCTATTTCGCCAATTGGTTCATCGTGCGCGATGTTAGTTCATGCCAGTCACTCATGACTAAATGACCAAATGACCAAATGAACTGGTTCTGCCAGGTTCCAGAACCACGGCAACCTCGACCCCGTCGGATTTCTCTAACCTGTGAGGAGAAATTGCATGCCCACAAAAAAGAAGTCATCTCGCCGCAAATATGGGAAGGCCGCGGGCAAGCGTGTTGCGAGCGCGATGCGCCGTAAAAAGCGGGGTACTCTGAAATCCGGACCCGGCGGGAAAGGCGGCACGGTCAAGAGCCGTAAGCAAGCGATCGCCATTGGGCTATCTGAAGCTCGTAAAAAAGGTGCTAAGGTGCCGAGGAAGAAAGCGGCCTGACGATTAGATAGGGCGCGTCGAGGTCCAGACGCTGCCCCACCCCTCGCGTTCGAAGGGTGGGAATCCGATAAGCGAAAAAAGGAAGACTATGCTTGCGTGGTCTTCTCGACATCCCGCAGCCGAGCTGCTTTGCCGCGCAATCCACGCAGATAGAACAGTCGAGCGCGCCGCACCTTCGAAGAGCGCACTAGGTCGACCTTGTCGATCACCTTCGAGTGCAGCGGGAAGATGCGCTCCACGCCTTGTCCGAAGCTGATCTTGCGCACGGTAAAGCTGGCCTGCGGGCCGTTGTCGCGCTTGATCACCACGCCTTCAAATGCCTGCACGCGTTCCTTGTCGCCTTCTTTAATCTTCACATGGACGCGCACCGTGTCTCCGGGGCGAAACGCCGGCAGGTCTGTGCGCTGTGTCTTCGCGAGTAGTTTCTCAATAATCAGGTTTGACATGTTGTTACCCTTCGTTTGATTCTTCGAAATACCTTGATGCCTTGTCATCCTGAGCGGAGCGAAGAGTTTACCCTGAGGTGTTAGCCGAAGGGATCTATGTACTCCTCGCCACAAAATCGGCTCAGAACTACGACGAACTCTTGACTCGTTCCAGAACTTTTCTATCTTCCTTGCTGAGTTCGATGTCCTCCATCAAGTCCGGACGATTTCTCAGCGTCTTCCGCAATGCCTGCTCGCGGCGCCAACGGCGAATCTGCTGATGGTTGCCATTGATCAAAACCTCGGGCACTACCATCCCGCGAAAATCTGCCGGGCGCGTGTAATGCGGATAATCGAGCAATCCACCCGATCCGCAAGTTGAATCCGGACCATCGGCTTCACTAGCATTCCTGTGCGCAGTGAATGATTCCTGTCTCGTCGAAGCCTCGTTGCCGACTGCACCTGGAAGCAACCGAGTTACAGCCTCAATAATCACTGCTGCGCCTAGTTCGCCGCCACTCAGCACGTAATCGCCGATCGAAAGCTCGCGGTCGGCAATGAATTGACTCACGCGTTCGTCGACGCCTTCGTAGCGTCCGCAGATCAGTACGATGCGCTCGAGCGCCGCCAGGTCCGAAGCCAGCCGTTGCGTGAATGGCTGTCCTTGCGGGGAGAGCACGATCACGGTTTCTCTTGCCGCGCCATTAAGTCGCTGCTCACGCGGAGCAAGCTGCATCAGTTCTAAACATTCAAAGATCGGTTCCGGCTTGAGCACCATGCCCTCGCCGCCGCCGAAGGGGCGGTCATCCACCGTGCGGTGCCGGTCGTGCGTGTATTCCCGCAGATCGTGGACTTTGATTTCCACCAGGCCCATTTCCGCGGCCCGGCGCGTTATGCCGTAATCCAAAGGCCCGCGAAAGAAGTCCGGGAAAATCGTGACAATGTCGGCCTTCATTTTCGGACCTAAACCCAAAAGCTTCTACCGCCGAGTACGCCGAGAACTGCCGCTGAGTCTGTCGAGAAAATCTATCTCTTCCCAGACCGCTGCTGGTTTTTCTCCTCTGGCGTCAGCGGGCTATTTATTTCCAGCATGCCCTCTGGAAGGTTCATCCGAACCTGCTTCTCCTTCAGGTCCAGTGCTTCCAGGTACGCCTCGGCAAACGGCACATCATATTTCTTGCCGTCCACACCAGTTACAATGAGCAATGGCGCTTCTCCGGCGCCGAACTGCACATCTTCGATCTGCCCGATCCTGTTGTTGTGGTCGAACACTGCGCAGCCAACCAGATCGCTGACATAATTCCAGCCTTGCTCAAGCTCGGCTCGATCAGTCCTCGGGACCTGCAGCTCTGATCCGATCAGCGCCTCAGCATCTGAAATCGAATCGACCCCAACAAACTTCAAAACCAGCAAGCCTTTATGAGGCCACAGATCTTCAACCTCGACTTCGCGCCGCGAGTCACCGGACTTGGCCAGCGCTGAAAGCTTCATCGCGACGGAAAAACGGTCAGGAACGTCACTGTGAACCTCGACCGCGACCTCGCCGATTCGTCCCTGCGTCTTCACCACGCGAGCCAGCGTAATGAAATCATCCGCGATTGGATTTTCCTCGCTGAGTTCACGGAGCTTACTCGATGATCTCGAGCTGATACCGCTTATGCGCCCGATGTCCCGCTGCAGCCAACAGTGCCCGCAGCGCGCGAGCCGTCCGGCCCTGGCGACCAATCACTTTCCCCACATCGCTCTCGGCGACTTCCAATTCGATCACGCCGTCGTCGAATTTCTCGACGAACACCTCATCAGGCGAGTCGACCAGCTCTTTCGCGATCAACTCAAGGAGCGCACAAATGTCTCCAGAAGCTTCAGGCATAAATTCTCACTGTGGAAACGAGATCTGAAATCGGAAATCCGCGGACGATCTTTAAGTCTTAAGATCTAGGCGGCGGGAGCCGGCGCCGTGGCTGGGGCCTTCGAGTACAGCTTGTTTACCCGCTCCGACATCTGCGCGCCCTTCGATACCCAGTAGTCCACACGCTCGCGCTTCATTTCAATGCTGGCCGGGTTGGTGCGGGGATTGTACGTCCCCACCACTTCCACCGGACGGCCATTGCGCGCCCGCGCCTTCTCAATCACCACAATGCGATAGTGCGGTTGTTTGCGCGCACCTACGCGCGCCAGTCGAATCATTAACACGAGACGTATTCCTTGTTTCCGGAAGAGTCCGGGGAGGTCAAGACAAACTATTATTATGCAGGAGCTTAGGTGGGAAAGCAAGCGTAACTGCTCGATACGCCGACACATCTAATCACGCCACAGAAACTTCTCACGGCATTAGGCTTCCCGGAGTATTCGACAATGATTAAAGACCCGAGTTGTCGCGGCCCCAAGAAGCCAGTTTTCAGCGTTTTCGCTGATCACTCCAACGCAAATCAATGTTTTCTAAAGTTGTCATCCTGAAGGCCTGCGTTCCTTGCAGGCCGAGGGACCCATGCAACTTGCTTGCAACCGTATCCCCTGGCAATTGCATAGGTTCCCTCGACTTCGCTCAGGGCAAGCCTTCGTCGCAGGAACGCTCCTCAGGATGACAAGCGCAGAGTGTTACGCCACGGCTTCTTCTTTTTCTGTGTGAGACTGGACTGCTTTCTTCCCTAAGAACTTCATCAACGCCGCGTTCACTTCCTCCGCATGCGTCCAAGCCACGTTGTGCGGACCGTCCTTAATCACGACCAGTTCGGCTCCTTTGATCAGCTTCGCCGTTCGTTGCCCAGCCGCAGAAAAGGGCACAATCCGGTCCGAGTCGCCATGAATCACCAGCGTAGGCACGTCGATCTTCGCGACGTCTTTGCGGAAATCTTCATGCCAAGTCGGTACGCATGCGAGGCTCGCATGGGCCGAAGCAATCGCTGCGGTGTTCCAACTTGCCTGGATCGCCTGCTCGCTGACACGCTTCCCCAAGTGCACGTCGGTGTTGTAGAAGTTCTTGAAAAACTCGGTAAAGAAGGCGTAGCGATCAGCTGCCACTGCCTTCTGAATTCCCGCAAACACCGCGGCGTCGACGCCCTCCCCATTGTCGTTAGTCTTTAAAAGGAACGGAGGAACGCCGCCAATAATCACCGCTTTGCTCACATCTTTCGATCCGTATTTCCCGATGTAGCGAGCGACCTCGCCGCCACCCATCGAGAACCCGACTAATGCAAAATGCTTGAGCTTCAGGTGATGCACAACGTGATGCAGATCTTCTGCGAAGGTGTCGTAGTTGTATCCGGTCGTAGGCTGACTGGATTTGCCGAATCCGCGCCGGTCATAGGCAATCACGCGATAGCCTGCGTCGAGAAGAACTGGGATTTGCTTTTCCCAAGATGCACTGCTGAGGGGATATCCGTGAATCAGAACGACTGGCTGCCCCGAGCCATGGTCTTCGTAATAAAGATGGATGGAAGTGGAGTTCTCTTTTCCAACATCAATGTACGACATAAGGTGCCTCCTTGATTGGTGTAGAGGAGATTAGTGGTGGTTTGAGATTGTGCTGTTGAGTAGATGGTATACCTGCCTGTTTAGTTTCGCAGCGGGGCGAATTCCCACGACACCGTAGTTCTCCTGCTAGACTCGAAGCTTTGGAGGAATCAGGTTGCAGGCCGTCTATATTCTTTCCGCCGTTCGTACGCCGATTGGCAAATTCGGCGGGTCACTTGCGTCGCAAACTGCTGCCGACATGGGTGTTGTCGCGGCTAAAGCGGCAATGGAGCGAGCCAACGTTCGTCCCGAGCAGATCGAGGAAACGATATTCGGCAATGCGCGGCAGGCTGGAGGTGGCCCGAACCCGGCCAGGCAGATTTCAGTCCGCAGCGGAGTTCCACAGGAAGTCCCGGCATTCACCGTCAACAAGGCCTGCGCCTCAGGCATGAAGTCGATCGCACTTGCCTACCAGGCGATTCTGCTCGGCGATTCGAGTTGCATTCTCGCCGGTGGAACCGAGTCGATGTCGCGCCTTCCTTATTATCTCGACGGCGCGCGCTGGGGTTATCGGCTCGGGAACCAGGAACTTGTCGATGGCATGTATCGCGACGGATTTTTCTGTCCTCTGGCGAAAATGGTCATGGGAGAAACCGCGGAGGTGCTCGCGGAACAATACAAGGTCACCCGCGACGAGCAGGACGAATTCGCGCTGATGTCACAAACGCGCGCCGCCCGCGCCATTTCTGCCGGACGCCTCGATGCAGAAATTGTTCCTGTCACGATCGAGAGCAAGAAGGGAACAGTCACCTTTGCCCGCGATGAACATCCGTTCCCCGACGCGAACATGGAAAAGCTCGCGAAGCTGCCGCCGGTCTTCTCGAAAACAGGAACCATCTCTGCTGGGAATTCCTCGGGAATTACGGACGGTGCAGCCGCCGTCGTCATCGCCAGCGAGCATTTCGTGAAACAAAACAATCTCAAGCCGCTCGCCCGCATCGCGGCGGTGAGCTCGGCGGGAGTCGATCCCCGCACCATGGGAATCGGACCGGTTCCCGCGATGCAGAAACTCGAGGATAAGCATGGTCTCCGGCTGCACGAATTTGGATTGATCGAGCTTAACGAAGCCTTCGCGGCGCAGGTTCTTGCTTGCGACCGCGTCCTCAACTTCAATCGCGACCGTCTCAACGTCAATGGCGGAGCCATTGCCCTCGGACATCCTATCGGTTGCACGGGCGCGCGCATCACTGTGACGCTTCTTCACGAGATGATGAAGCGCAATACAAGAAAAGGAGTGGCGACGCTTTGTGTCAGCGGAGGGATGGGAATGGCGCTCGCACTGGAGAACGTGGTATGAGCGACAGGGGCTAAAGCCCCCAACTCCCAGTCGCTCTTTCGCGGCGCTATAGTGCCGCTCTTCCACGTGAGCATCCCACGTGCGGCATTTCTCCCGCCGATTCATCGCGTATGAATGATTCATTCCATATGAGCAACGATCCGCAATTCCGCGTCGCGGTCGAGTCCGACGCTGATCTTCTCCTCGATTTCATGCGGTCATACTACGCTTTCGACGGCCACGGCTTCGATCGCGAAAAGGCGGGCGGTGCTCTTATCCCGTTGCTCGACAATCCAGATTACGGACGCGCCTGGCTTATCCTCGATGATGACACTCCGATCGGCTACATCGTCATTTGCCTTGGATACAGCCTCGAATGGTTGGGGCGTGATGCCTTTGTTGACGAGTTCTACCTGCGTGAGGAATATCGCGGACGCGGATGGGGTCAGAAGATCATGACATTCCTCGAAGATGAGGCGCGTGATCTCGGCGTCCGCGCGCTCCATCTTGAGGTCGTAGACGGAAACGAAGCGGCCGGTCACCTTTATCGAAAGCTAGGCTTCCAACCCCATCACAGCACGTTCTTCTCGAAATGGGTCGAGAAGAATTTCTCTAAACCTCCGTCTACGAAGCGTCAACAGCCGGCGCATTGAACCCGCTTGCTGTTCTGGTATGCTTTCTCGGGTCAAAAATGCCGTCACCCGTTACGGCATATTCATCAGTCCCAGGAGCATCCATCATGCGCTCGATAATCAGAGCATGCAGCGTAGTCGCACTGCTGCTGGCTGCCAGCTTCGCGCTCGCCCAGACAGAATTTTCCGCCGAGATCTATAACAACCAAAAGCCTGATTCCCAGGCGAAGATCTACTTTGGCAAAGACAAGATGCGTTTCGAATCCGCTGACAAAGATCCTCGCCACGGCGGAGCAGTCATTGTGAATCTCGCCACCCAAACTTCCACCGTAGTCATGGATCAGCAACATATGTATATGGACCTGCCGCAGCAGATGGCGAATCAGCGGATGACCTACAATTTCTTCCGCACCGGCGACGTAGAAAATGCCTGCTCCGACTGGTTGCAACAGGCGGCGAATAAGGGCGGCAGTTGCCACAAAGTTGGCAGTGATAGTGTGAACGGCCGCAGCACCGTCAAGTACGAAGGCACCAACTCCAAGGGCGAAACCGGCTACGTGTGGCTCGACCCCAAGCTGCGGTTCCCGGTGAAATGGCAAGGCAAGAACGGGGACTCGGGCGAGCTTCGCAACATTCAGGAAGGGTCGCAACCCTCCAGCCTTTTCGAAATCCCTTCCGGCTACAAGAAGTTTGAAATGCCCAACATGGGGAACATGGGCGGCATGATGCAGCAGCACCAGTAAGCAACCCTGTCGAGCCGTGCTTCGATGTCTTCTTGAATGGAAGACACGAGATGGTCTCTACTGATAATGCGCAGGGCAAATTCCGGTGCCTTGGGCGATGGGTAGCGGGGTTCCTCCTTCGGTCAGCGCGCCGGTGGAGGCATCGAAGTGAAAGAAATGCACGTTGCCGTCAGTCTGCATCGCATACACGATGCTTCCATTCTGATTGAACGCAAAGCCCGGAGTCTGAGATGTCATTGGCATGGAGTGGCCGGTGTCTACGATCTTGCGCTTCGAGATGTTGATCGAAGTAACGTGAACCGCTTGGGTGGCCGGGTCAGTCAGGAATAAGAACTTGCCCGTCCGATCTAGTTGAATGTTCGTTGCGGTCGCACAATAGGGAAGCATGGCCATCGTACAGTGGATTGTTCGCTTCGGATTGGGAGTGTTGGGAAAGATGTCTAGATAAGCTTGGTTCGGGTCGGAGTTCTGATGTTGCACCGCGATTACTGCTCCGATCGCGACATCCTCGTTGCTGTTCAGACTGATGAGTTGGCTATCGGCGCCCAGCGTACCATTCCTTCTATTGATTAGGCGCTCCCGGTACACCGAGCCTGTTGCTACGGTCGACGTGTCATAGAGCTTTGAGCCGTCTGGACTGAAGCCATAAAGCAGCGCTGGCCAAAACGGCGCCGGCCCATAGACTCCCTGCAATTGCGGGTATTCCTTCAGCTTGCCGCCAGGAGCCACCACCTTGAAAAGGCGAATCTTCGCGTAGTACTGATTGTTGCTGCTGGTGACTTGCAGCATATAGGCAAACTGCCCCGCCGGACGCATATTGAACTGCGACAGGGAGCCGGCGTTCAACGTCTGAATGGCGGGCAACTGTGGTACGCCGGCAGAATCCGTCTTGAAAACCGAGAGATGTTGAATATTCTGCCCGTCGGCCCAGACGATATAAACGAAGTGGTCATAAGGGGCTGGATCAAACTGCATCATGAATGCCGGGGGCGGAATGACAGTGACGGGCTGTTCGACCGGAGTTGCTGCTAGTGAACCTTGGTCGATGGAGTAGGTGGTAGCGGACCCGTTATCGATGACGTAAAGGATGTCGCTGTTGGGCTTCGCAGGGGTTAGTGGCGATCCTGTGCCCCCACAGCTCAAAAACACACCCATGCCTAGCACAAACAGAAACCAAAAAGCACATCGCCTGACGTACATAGCTTTGCACCCCGGCGTCAGTTCGCAGCCATGATACCAACATTGGACGACTTCTCAGGATGGAGGGTTGCGCAAAAGTCTGATCTGTTGCAACCGCGACTCCGATCTTCCGCTGCAGCCGCACAAGGGACCAACCGAGCGTGTTTGGTGACTGTTCCCTGTACACGCATTTGCGCCTCTAATCACGCGACACTATACTCGCCATGGTGGGGTTGTACCTTTCTGGAGCAGCGATGTCCTTATCCGCGGTCATCGTCGACGATGAGCAACTAGCCCGCGACGAGTTGGCCTATCTTTTGAAGAACGCCGGCGACGTGAACGTCGTTGCCCAAGGCAAGAACGGCTTGGAAGCCGTTAATTTGATTAAGGAACACAACCCCGATCTGGTTTTTCTGGACGTTCAGATGCCCGGGCTCGACGGCTTTGGGGTAATCAAGAAACTACTCGATAAGAAGGTCCCGCTGCCGAAAATCGTCTTTGCGACGGCCTTCGACCAATATGCGGTCAAGGCCTTTGAAGTGAACGCTGTGGACTATCTTCTCAAGCCGTTCGATAAGAAGCGGGTCGCCCAGGCGATCCACAAAGCGCGGGCGCAACAGGATGCTGACGCCGCTCCCGCCGAGAAGTTTGAGACGCTGGTAAGGATGCTTGAGTCGCAGAAGCAGCCAGCTTCCAAGGTGCTGCTAAGAGCAGCCGGGCGGATGTTTCTCGTGGACCAGAAAGATATCTGTTACGCATGGATCGAAGATGGCGTGATCACAGTTGTGACTGCGGGCGCAGCGGGGATGGAAGGCCAGTCCAACTGCCGGACGCTCGAGGAGTTGCTCGACAGCCTCGACACCAACGTCTTTTGGCGGGCTCACCGCTCGTACCTTGTCAACATCAACCGCATCCGCGAGGTCGTGCCTTGGTTCAAGAGTTCCTACCAGTTGCGGATGGACGACAAAAAACAAACCGAGATCCCCGTCAGTCGTGCCCAGACGAAGCGTCTGCGGGAACTTTTCGGGCTCTGAGCTTCCTTGCTCGAGGCTTGGCATTTCTGCAGCCTCGCGGACACGTTCCGCGGTGGCTAACAAATCCTCGATCAACCTGCCCGTGTACATCCGTGATCCCTTTTCGGTAGTCCCTAATCCTTCGAATGCCGGAGGACAGCCCAGCTAACTATCCTCCGGCTTCTTGGGGGAAGGCGCTATACAGCCAAGGCTTCCAACGCGCTGCGATCACGAATGACCAAGGTTGGTCCGTCGAGACGAATCAGGCGTTTTTTCCTCAAGTTGCTTAGCAACCGGGTTACCGTCTCACGCGATGCCCCGATCCGCTGTGCCATTTCCTCGTGCGTCATCGGGATCGTCGCGCAGCTGTTGGAGTCCTCCGACTCCTGCTTCCGACATTGCGAGAGCAATAATCGTGCCAGTTTGCCTGCCGACGACCGGGTTAGGACCAGATCGTGAATATCGTGGTACGCCGATCGGAATTCGCGGCTTAAGCACTGCGAAGTATGCACGCCGATTTCGCTGTGTTGCTGCATCAACTCGAGATAGTGCTTTCGATCAACAAAACTGACTTGGCAGGGTGTGGCCGTCTCGGCCGTTGCCTCGTAACCCATCCCCGAGATGGTGGCGCTCAGACCAAGCGCCTCGCCGGCATCTGCTGTCTTGAGAATGAGGATCTTGCCTTCCCGGGAAGTTGTGGAAAGGTTTACTCGGCCGGAACACACCATGAACATCCCCCGAGGAGCCTGCCCCTCCACGAACAGAATTGCGCCTGCGGGAAGGATGGTTTTGTGGCTGACTCGATCCAGCGACTGCAACACCGCATCGGAGAACTCGCAGAAAAAGCCACGCGACAGGTTCGTACACTCTGCACAGCTGTCCGTAATCTCCAGCCCATATGGTCCTTTCATTCCGTCCTCCGTAGTTACCTGCCGCCTTCTTGAGATTGGACCATCAGACACCGCGCCTAGACCCCATCCACCCAGATGCCGCGAACTGGAGAGCAAGGCCCGAGCATGTGCGCGAGCATCGCAATTCGAACTTCTGGAGGCGGAGATTAGCTCCCAGCCAGCGGTGAGATCTTCTTTCCGCTCCCATTCGATGTGGCAGGCGAAAAGATAAAGCGGGTCAATCTCATGGTGTTGCTGATCTTGACCCAATATGGGAAGTTGGTAGGTCGTCGGTTCGTGGACCACACTCAACCGGTTTTTCCGTCCATCCGGCGAAGGGAAATCATCACCGCGGCAACGCCGCGCTCTGGCGAACGGTACCTGCGAGTCGACACTCCTACCCGGTACGCTTGTAGCAAGCGTTTGGGGCTGCTTTAGTTGTAGCACTTACTAACTCCACCCGACGGGCCCAGGGGAAGCCCGCCGGTTCCAAGGAATTTTCTGGGACTGCTTCCCCCAACGGCGAGGCGAAACGGTGAAGCCCGGCCAGAGGCAGAAGACCCTTCCTGATGTGCACGCGGGATTCCGAAAATGGCACTTTACGGCACCGTAGCAACTTCCCTGAATGGAACAGGTTCCGAATCAGGAGTGGGCCAAATCGGCCATGCATCCGCCGGTTTGTCGGCAAGAATGCCGACTATTCGGCACTGCCTCATCCTTGAGTCAATTGAGTCAATTTCCCACGACCTGAACAGCCCTTACTCGGGAAGAGGGTGAGCAACTTACTTATAATCAAAAGATGGCGCGCGGCTGGGAAAGTAAATCGGTTGAGGCCCAACAGGCGGAAGCCTCTGACGCAACCTCGAAGCCTCGTCTCAAACTGACCCCTGAAGCGGCAGCACGTCGCCGTGAGGAGGAAAGCTTGCGCTTATCTCGCCAAAACGTGCTTCAACAGTTGCAAGAAACTCAGAATCCTCGTCACCGCGAACTTCTTGAAAATACCCTCGCTGAGCTCGACAGAAAGCTAAATCGTTTCAATGCCTAACGTGCGCTCACCGGATATCAAACGGCTGATTCGCTGGGAACAGTCACGTATAATTGGTCACTTATGACAGCGTACGTGTATGTTTCTCTGAAGAAGAGTGTCCTCGACCCCCAAGGTAAAACCATTCACGGCGCCCTAAAGAAGATGGGTTACAAAGGGTTGGAGGGTGTCCGCCAGGGCAAGTATTTCGAACTCACCCTGAACGGAGAACTGTCTCGAGAACAGGCGCAATCGGAAGTCGAGCGCATCGCCCGCGAAGTTTTGACCAACCCCGTCATTGAAGAATTCCGTTGCTCCCTGGGTGACTAATCCAGGTACCTTTGAGGTTTCCACATGTGCGGCATTGTCGGTTACGTCGGCAAGAAGAGTGTCGTTCCTGTAATCATTGATGGATTGCGTCGGCTGGAATACCGCGGATATGACTCCGCGGGCATCGCGGTCGGCGACCACGGTCAGGGCGGACTCGATATTCGCCGGGCCGAAGGTAAGCTGCGCAACCTTGAGGAGGCCATTCGCAATAAGCCTCTCGAAGGAACCTACGGCATCGGCCACACCCGCTGGGCTACTCACGGTCGCCCCACCGAGGAAAATGCTCATCCGCATCGGGACTGCAGCGGCAAAATCGTCGTCGTCCACAACGGTATCGTCGAGAACTACCTCAGCCTGAAAAAGAAGCTGGCTGAAGAAGGCCATAAGTTCACCACCGAAACCGACACAGAAATCATTGCCCATCTTGTTGAGAAGTACGCTACTTCGAAAAATGGAAGTCGCCCCTCTCTTGAAGAGGCCGTCCGCCAGACCGTGAAGCAGTTGTCAGGCGTCTTCGCTCTCGCCGTGATCTCGACCGACGAGCCCAACAAGATCGTCGCGGCTCGCAACGGCCCCCCCGCTGTGATCGGGTTGGGCAATGACGAATACTTCGTAGCCTCTGACGTACCCGCAATCCTGCATCACACGCGCGACATCTTCTTCCTCGCCGATGGTGATATGGCGGTTGTTACACCCCGCGGCGTTCAGCTTACTGACTTCGATGGCAAGCCGGTGGTTCGCCAGATCCAGCACGTCACCTGGGATCCTATCCAGGCCGAAAAGGGCGGCTTCAAGCATTTCATGCTCAAGGAAATTTACGAGCAGCCCAGTGCGGTTCGCGAAACCGCATTAGGCCGAGTCTCCCAGGATACCGGCCATATTTTTCTCGATCAGATGGAGATCACCGAGGCCGAGTTCCGTGAAGCCAAGAAGATCAACATCATCGCTTGCGGAACCAGTTGGCACGCCGGACAAGCAGGAAAATTCATGATCGAATCGCTCGCCCGCGTCCCCGTCGAAGTGGACTACGCGAGCGAATGGCGTTATCGCGATCCGATCGTTGACCCCGGCACGATCACGTTAGTCATCTCCCAATCCGGAGAAACCGCCGATACGATCGCTGCCCAGCGAGAGGCCAAGTCCAAAGGCTCAAAGACCCTCGCCATCTGCAACGTTGTCGGATCGATGATCACACGTGAAGCCGCTGGCACCATCTATACTCATGCTGGCCCGGAGATCGGCGTTGCTTCCACCAAAGCATTCACCGCGCAGCTCACTGCTCTCTACATCTTCGCAATGTATCTCGCGCAAGTCCGCGGCGTGATGAAACCCGAGCAAGCCCGCGAGTCCATGTTGGAGCTTACGCGCATCCCGGCGAAGCTCGAGACGCTATTGGCGGCAGACAACGCGTGCGATGAACTCGCCAAGCGCTATCAGAAAGTCCACGACTTCCTCTTTCTCGGGCGCGGTATTCACTATCCGATTGCACTTGAGGGGGCCCTGAAGTTAAAAGAAATCTCCTACATTCACGCCGAGGGTTATCCCGCCGGCGAAATGAAGCACGGACCCAATGCGCTGATCGACGAGAACTTGCCGGTCGTGATCATTGCTACGCGGGACCTCAATAATCCCGACTCCGTGTTGCGCTACGAAAAGACCATCTCGAACCTGAAGGAAGTGAAGGCGCGCTCTGGAGTCGTGATCGCGATTGCCACCGAAGGCGATGAAGAGATTAAGGAGTCCGCCGACCACGTGCTTTATATCCCGCCTGCACCGGAAGAACTTTCTCCGATCCTTGAGATCGTGCCGATGCAGTTGCTCGCGTATCACATCGCGGTGCGTCGCGGATGCGATGTGGATCAGCCGAGGAACTTGGCGAAATCTGTTACGGTCGAATAAGCTTGCCAGCAATGCGAGTTGTGGCGATCCCAGCGCTGCTTGTCAGAGGGAATGAGGCATGGATCGGCTATGCGCTGATCCTCATTCTGATTGGCTACGGCATTGTGCTGTGGCATGCGCCTTCCCGCGCGAAGGCGATGGCACAGGTGGCCTCGCAGCTCGGAATACATTTCGAACCGATCATGTCGCGCGCTCAACTCGGCATCAAGGGCACGACCTTCGACGTTGGATATCCTGGTGAGAATTGCATGCGTGGCATGATTGCCGGACGCGAAACCCTCATCTTCGATAAAACGATGCTGATCGAACCGGTAGCCCGGCCAAGCGAAGACAACCCAACCACGGAGCAAACCATCGTCGGTTTTCATGTCTCTGCCGACACCCCTTGCCGTGACCACGGCATTCTTCAGCCAAGCGAGTGGCACGTGGAAAAGATGGGCGAATGGGTTTTTGTTTATGGAAAAACGGGCCTGATCAAGCCTCGCAAGATCCCAGCCTATGTCGAGGAAGCTCGAGGCTGGTTTGCCAAGGCGATTGACTCGAAGGGTTAGAAACGCTTGGTCGAGCAGACGTCAGGTCTAATGCCCTAAGTCCTGCATCATTTCGGCAAGCCTTTCTGGTCGTAGAGCAGTTCACCGTGATCAGCTGACTTGAAGGGTTCCTTCTGAGCGGCACACTCACGTCCGATCAGCAGGAGGCGCTGACTCAACTTCACCCGCTCCAGCCTTTCCCGTACTGCTTTTTGCGCTTTGCCATTCTAGGAGGCACATTCGCCAGGCGCCGTCCCGTCTACGCGGTCTCCGTGAACGCATACTCGTGCTGCCCGTCGCGAATGATCAGCAACCGTTTTCCTCCGCGCTCGCCCACCACGAATTCGAATCCATCGGTCCCAGGGTCGATCGTAATGAACGACGTCGTTCCGTCATCGTTCTTGCGCGATGCCACCGTGCTCTTCCATTCGCCCAGATCGAAGACTGTGGTTCCGTCGTGAGCAATTACATCCAGGTCGCCCAATTCTTTGCTCGAATAGTGTTTCGCTAAACCAGCCACCAACTCCAGAGCCGCGGGTACCACCAGCCGTTCGCGATCTTTCGCAATTTGGGCCTTGTGAGCAGCCGCCCGGGCGGCGATATCCGCCTCAGCTTCGGGCTTGCCGTCGAAAAGTACCTCGAGCAAGCGCCGGCTGAATGGCCCAAGCATCATCCCACCATTGTCGGAATTCGTAAGAATCGCAGCGGCGATGCCGTATTCTGGCAACGCAAACCAGTTGCTCTTGAATCCCGACATGCTTCCGCCATGGCTGATGACTTGAACGCCGTAGGTGTGATCCATGCTCAGCCCCATACCGTAACTGGAATCTTCGCCAAGTGGGACCTGCGGAGCCCGCCGCATGAGCAGGTTCTCTGCCGAGACCAGGGGCTTCCCATTTGGCAGTTTTCCCTCCGTCAGTTCCAGTTGTACATACCGAATCAAATCAGCCGACGACGTCCACACCGCTCCCGCCGGACGCGCTGGCACAATCGAATAGTTGATGTCCATGCTCGCGACCTTCGGATGCCCATCCACATCATCACCATGCGGTGTCGCATGATTGCCCGCCAACGCTTTTGCATAATCGAACGTCGTGGACTTCATGCCCAGCGGATCAAAAATCATCTTCTGCATAGCTGCGTCGTACGCAGCTCCTAACTCCCGATCCGGATAAACGAGACTCCCGCCGATGTAGCCCGCAGCTGCTGCCATCAGATTGCTGTACTGAAATACCTCGCCAAACTTGCTCGTAGGCTGCATCGTTCCCAGCAAAGCCAACTCTGATGCCGGAGTCGCCTTCTTATACTCGAACAGCCATTCCAGGTCCTGCCTCGGCAATCCGGTGCAGGCGCAGATCAGGTTTTTGACCAACACCTTCTTCGTGGTTTCCGCGTCGCCCAGTTTGAAAGAGGGATAGATCTCAATTACCGGCTGATCCCAACGCAGCTTTTTCTGATCTACCAGTTCCGCGAGAAGAAGTGTGGTCATCCCCTTCGTATTCGAGGCCGCCATGAACAGCGTGTTCTCGTCTACCCGTGTGGGCTTGCCCAGTTCCCGCACTCCTAATCCACCCTCGTAAACGATCTTGCCTTTATCGATAAAAGCTAGAGATACTCCGGGAATGCCGAGCTGTTTCATCGAGCTCTCGACAAACGCAGTCAGCTTCGCGATCGTCTCCGCATCGAGCGGATGCGCCTGCCGTCCGGCAAACGATTCGCGCTTGTAGCCCTTGGGCCGCAGGCTGCCAAATACCAGATTGACTGCCGCCCCACGTTTCTCCACAGTCGGATCCGTTCCGTCGAGGATGATCACCGTCCAGGAAGTGCCTGCACGAAGGGCGAGAGCCTCCACGGCAGCCCGCTCATTCGGCGAGGTCTCGTACTCAAAGATCTGGCGCTCATCCCAGCCTTCTTTGGCAGGCCGCGGCGTGACTAGTTTGACCGGACGCTTCGATTCCGGTTTGTACGCAGCCCATGCCGCCGTAACTGCGGCTGCAGCATCTCCCGCCGGCGCGTCAAAGATCGCGATGTGCGTGTCAGGTTCCGGAGTCTCCAACACGACCAGATCCTTCGCCGTAGCAATCGACCAGCCCACAGGCAAGGTGAACGTGGCTCCTCCTGCGGTCACACGCGGAGTGTCCGCCGATACACGTTCCGGCGCGCTTTTTTCCTGCGCGGCCGCAGAAATTCCTCGCGCAGTTGCTGAACTAAAACAGAACGCAATGATTGTTAAGGCGAGTAGAACCAGGAAAGAGCGCTTCAAGGCAGGGTGGTAATTCACGGGGCTTCCCTCTTCAGACCAGGAGTCGGAAAAACGCCATCCACGATACCGCAGGCCGGTAAGCTTGTAAAACTTGCTACGAGATCGTCCGCAGGCACGTTCTAAGCCGCTTCAAGGCTACAGCCAAACTCGCCAAGCCACCAATCCACACCACGAAGGCCACGTTCACGACCCAGCGGGGAGCGATCCCCACGCGTCGGAGCAGGAACGGAAAGAAATTCCAAGTGGTGATGTGCACATAATCCCACTGGTCGTACCCCATCGCATCCGTATTAAGTCCCCACGCATCCATCTTTCCCAACGCAAATGCCAAAATATTCTTGAAACGCAGTGCGATCACAAACGTCGGATGCCCCAGCGTCTCCATCTGGTAAATCTCGAGCGGGAGCCAGAACACCAGGGACGCAACCTGGATGATGAAGCTAACAGCGAGGAGGAGGATCCCTAGTGGCCAAACCCAATTTCCCAAGCTTGCGCGATATCGTAGAAGCAGCGGAACGCAGAGCAGAGTCACCATCTGCACTGCGGTCGACACGTACCGATCGCCCCAAGCAAAATCCCCCGTCCAATACGTGTAACGCGCGTAGAAGGCGATATAGCCCACCACCAGTAGCAGGGAAGTCGCCGCATAAGCTCTAACGTCAGCCTCCATCTTCTTCCACACGAGCGCCAACAGGAGAAGGGTAAAGATCAATAGGGGATCAAATAAGAAGATAGACTTCTCCGGCTTGAACAGTGCCCCCAGAAATCCCTCATGAAACGGCGTGCTCCACGGAAAGTTTGCGGGAAGGCTTGGATCCTGCATTCGCGATTCGCGGGCGAAGATCGGAATATAGCTGTGCAGGAACGACCCGAACCGGTAATAGCTGTACCAGCGCTCCGCAACCGCAAAGAAAACGTAAATGGGCACGGAGACCTTGCAGTACTCCACTAATTTTGGCCAATACGTCTGGGCGGCTTGCTGCTCGAACCACATCACGGCCAATAGAAAAACTCCGGCTGCGATCAGATCGAGCGCAGTCGTTACCCGCGTGAGTAGGTTCAATCCAAGTGCCGCCGAGCCCCAGAACAGAGCCTTGCGATTGCCGCTGCGCAGCCACTCCAGTTGATACGAAAATCCAATCAGCGTCAGAAGCATGATGTAGTTGTTCTCCATCATGTTCTGTGTGTAGTGCATGTGTGTCGTGCAGAACATCATCGCCAACACGCCGGCGACTGCCTCTTTAACTGCAAATCGTAGTTGTCGCAGAAGCCGAAAGGCAATCAGTGCGGTCAGCACATTTACCAGGATGCTCGTGCTATAGCTAACCACAATGCTTCGCACCGCTGGATCATCTTCATAGTTGGCGAAGACGTGCCAGTGCGAAATCCACGTGCCCACCAGATCGGCCGGCAGCATCAATAGTGACTGCCCGATCCCATACCAGCTATAGATTTTTCCCTCGCGGCCATGCAGCCCAAATTCCGGATACTCATTGGGAAACACCTGCGGCTGAGACGTCCACAGCCAATGCGTCGTCTGCAGTCTGTGTGTCGTGTCGGCACTTCCCAACTCTCCTGACTGCACCACAAATGCCAGCAGTCCGGCCGTCAGGCACAACAGAAATAAAGGATTCCGAAACCATACCCGCAGACGTGAACTCATCGTTTTGGATGGTAACAAACCAGACCTCGGACCTCAGACCCTAGACCTCGGACCTTGAAGCGGGGCCCACACTCGAAGCCTGAAGCCCGAGGTCTGAGGTCGGAGGTCTAGGTTCCGAACGCTGCAACCCGAACCGCGCTATCCTGTATCGGGGAATCTCTTCTCATGGCCTACTGCTCCTTCTGCGGCACAGAGCTGTCTGCCAACGTCCGCTTCTGCTCTTCTTGCGGCAAGCCCGCGAGCGGTCACCCTATCTCCGACCCCGATGTTGCGACGATCGACTATCAAGCCACCGCGACATACTCATCGCCGCTTCCCCTGCCTCGGCCTCCATCCTCGTCTGCGAAACCGTCGTCTCGGATTTCCACTATCTCCGCCGAATTCCTGATCAGCGAAGGCCGCTTTCTCCCCGGACGCCTGATCGCGGGCCGCTATCGCATCATCGCCCTGCTCGGCAAAGGAGGCATGGGCGAGGTCTACCGCGCCGACGATCTCACGCTCGGACAGGCTGTCGCGATGAAGTTCCTCCCCGATGAGGCCACGAGAAACGAAGGGTTGCTCGAGCGTTTTCGTAACGAAGTTCGCATCGCCCGGCGCGTCTCGCACCCCAACGTTTGCCGTGTCTACGATGTCGGTGAAGTCGACGGCCAATCGTTCTTCACCATGGAATACGTGGATGGGGAGGACCTTGCGTCCTTGCTGCGCCGCATTGGTCGTCTCCCGCAGGACAAAGCTGTCGAAATGGCCCGCCAGCTTTGCGCGGGATTGGCCGCCGCCCACGCCAAGGGAGTGCTCCACCGCGATCTCAAGCCCGCCAACATCATGCTCGACGGACGCGGCCAAGTCGTTATCACTGACTTCGGCCTCGCCGGCATAGCCGACGACATTCGCGGCCCAGAAGTCCGCAGCGGCACTCCTGCCTACATGGCGCCGGAGCAACTTGCCGGAAAAGAAGTCAGCACGCTAAGCGACGTCTACGCTCTCGGTCTCGTGCTGTACGAAATCTTCACAGGAAAGCGAGCCTTCGCGGAGAAAAAAGGACCGCGCGACGATCACGATCACACTCCCAGTCGGCCGACCTCGGTTGTGAAAGATCTCGATCCCCTCATCGAGAAGGTAATCCTCCGTTGTCTGGAAGAAGAGCCTGTGTCTCGCCCTCCGAACGCGCTCTCGGTCGCGGCGGCGCTGCCGGGTGGCGACCCGCTGGCAGCCGCTCTGGCTGCCGGAGAAACACCTTCTCCGGAAATGGTCGCGGCAGCCGGCGAAACCGTCGGTCTGCACCCGAAAGTCGCCATCCCTTGCTTTGCCGCATTCCTCATTGCGCTAGGAGTAATTGCGTTTCTCGGCGTTCACTACACAGGTCTTGAGCGCATGCATTTGGAGCAGACTCCCGAAGTGCTCGCGCAGAAAGCCCGCGAGATGACAACGCGTCTGGGATATCCTGATCGCCCCCTCGATACCGCTTACGGGATCGACTTCGACGGCGACTTCCAGGACTCGGTCGAGAAAAACGACAAGCCGCATCCCAACTGGGACGCCATTCTTCCCGGCCGTCCCTCTCTCCTTTACTTTTGGTACCGTCAAAGCCCGAATTACATGTTCGCGGAAGGGTATCGCGATCAACTGCTCAATCCCGGCATTGTCACGAATTCTGATCCGCCGACTACGCTCTCCGGGATGATTAACGTTCACCTCGATCCTCAAGGTCGACTGATCCACTTCCAGGCCATTCCGCCGCAGAAGGAAACCTCAACCGTACCGAGTCCTCCGTTCGATTGGAATCTGCTGTTCAACGAAGCCGGTCTCGATCCAACGAAGCTCCAAAAAGCGGAGCCACAATGGAATTCGCTCGCCTCGTCGGACTCTCGCGTTGCGTGGACTGGAGTTTGGCCAGGTACCACACGGCCTCTGCGTGTGGAAGCAGCGTCTCTCAGGGGTAAGCCTGTTTACTTTTCCCTGATCGGTGACTGGACCAAGCCGCAACGGGTCAAAGAGCCCGACCAGACGCTGGGTAAGAAGGTTTCCCAGATCCTTGGCATGACCCTGCTGATCTCGTGTCTCCTTGGAGCGCTCTACATGGCTCGCCGCAACCACCGTCGCGGACGCGGAGATCACGATGGCGCCGTTCGCCTCGCTGTCGTGATGTTCTGTCTCGAGATGCTGCTCTGGCTGTGCCGAACGCACCTTATGCCCGGACTCGAGTCGTTCGGCCTGTTTGTGCTCGCAACGAGCACGTCCTTGTTCGTCGCCGGCCTGACTTGGGTCCTCTACCTTGCCCTTGAGCCATGGGTCCGTCAACGCTGGCCACACACCATGATCTCCTGGAGTCGGCTCCTCTCCGGACAGTTCCGTGATCCGCTAGTCGGCCGCGACATTCTGTTCGGAGTCATGCTGGGCGTCGTCTGGATCCTGGTCTTTCAGCTTCGCAGTATCCAGTTGATGCACATGGGCGCGATGCCGGGTATTGGTCAAAATGAGTATTTTGAAGGTGGGCGCCATGCTCTCGGCGCGTGGATGATGCAAATTGTCAGCTCGATTCTGGGCACGCTCCAGTTTTTCTTCCTGCTCTTCGCGCTCAAGCTAGTGCTGCGCAAAGACTGGCTTGCGGCCATTGCTTTTGTGGCGATCTTTGCCCTGCCGCAGGCCTTGAGCCGTTCGCATCTAGCCATCGAGCTTCCAACCTTTATTCTGGTTTACGCAATCGCCGTTCTGATCGTCTTCCGCTTCGGCCTGATCCCACTGGCGGTCGCAATCTTCACAATTAATATGGCCGCAAATCTCCCGTTCTCTTCGGACCTCTCTTCCTGGTACATGACGGACTCCATCCTGGCGCTGCTCAGCGTGATAGCCCTTGCAGCCTGGGGGTTCTATCACTCAATTGGCGGCGAGATGGTCTGGAAGCTTGAGACAGATTAGGCACGGTATTGACCTCCGCGCGTGGCGGACATAACATCTCCAGAACGGGAGGTTTCCTATGCGGACACTTGCCCTGGGGATTTTTTGGGTTTTCGTATCACTCGCCTGCATCGGCCAAACTCACGAAATGCCGCCTGAGCATCCACCGGCCTCTCAGGACGGAGGCGTTCGAGCAGTTCTGGAGAGCATTGTCATCCCACCGATTCCCAATCACCCATTCTCGGCTACGCTGGAGACTGAATGGATTCAATACACCGGCGGAGGGGGAACCGTTACTCTCGTCAATGAACGTCCCATTGTCCGAGATAGCAAAGGACGCATTTACCAGGAGCGATGGGCGCTCGTGCCGAAATTCAGCAAGGTCAAATCACAGAGAGTGTTGCTACAGATTGCCGATCCCAACCAGCACACTTTGTATAGTTGCGAGATCTATCAAAAAATCTGCGAGCTCGAAACCTACGATCCAACTCACGAACTAGCCGCAGCCGAGCGGCGCAAACCAATTCCAAATGGGGCGATTGTCCAAGATCACATGACGATTGAGGATCTGGGAACCAAAGTCATCGCCGGTGTAGATACGGTCGGCCGACGCGAGACGAACGTCATTGATGTAGGCGTCATGGGCAATGATCAACCGCTCACCGCGATGAATGAGACTTGGCATTCCCAGGAACTTGCCATCAATCTGCTTTCGATTCGCACTGGTCCAATGATCGGCAAACAGAATTTCACCATCACGGATTTGAGCGCGATCGAACCCGACCCTGAGCTCTTCAAGGCTCCCGAGGGCTACGAAATCCGCGACATGAGGAAGAACCCTCCGATCTTCTGGTAGCCTCCGGATCAGCGACCTGGTCAGAAATCTTTGCGGAAATACCCGCAACTTCAAGTCCTTCAATAGCATCTAAACCTTGACAGCGATTCACTCAAGTTCTATCATCTCACTGATAACAAAGCTGTTTAGTCGCTTATGCGTTGTTGATAAAGGACTTATCAAGTTTTAGGAGGGCAGTATATGGGCAAGATTATCGGAATCGACCTCGGCACCACCAATTCCTGCGTCGCGGTTATGGAAGGTGGCGAACCCAAGGTCATTGCCAATGAAGAAGGAGGGCGGACTACGCCCTCGGTAGTCGGATTTACCAAGACCGGCGAGCGGCTCGTCGGACAGGTCGCCAAGCGCCAGGCGATCACCAACCCCGAAAACACGGTCTATTCGATCAAGCGTTTCATGGGACGCCGCTACGACGAAGTCGGCGAAGAAATGAAGATGGTGCCGTACAAGGTCGTCCGCCAGGGCGATCACGTCGCCGTGTTGGCGCAGGGCAAGGAATACACTCCGCCGCAGATCTCGGCACTCATTCTGCAGAAATTGAAGAAGGCCGCAGAAGACTATCTCGGAGAGAAAGTAACAGAAGCCGTCATCACCGTGCCGGCGTACTTCAACGATGCGCAGCGCCAGGCCACCAAAGATGCCGGACAGATCGCTGGCCTGGAAGTGAAGCGCATCATCAACGAGCCCACGGCAGCGGCGCTTGCTTACGGTCTCGACAAGGGCAAGGACGAGACCATCGCCGTTTACGACTTCGGTGGCGGAACGTTCGATATCTCAATCCTCGAAGTTGGCGAAGGCGTCATCGAGGTCAAAGCCACCAATGGTGATACCCACCTCGGCGGCGACAACATCGATCAGCGCCTGGTGGATTGGCTCATCGACGAATTCAAGAAAGACGAAGGCCTCGACCTGCGCGGCAAGGGGAACGAAATGGCCCTGCAGCGTCTGCGTGACGCCGCTGAGCGCGCCAAGATCGAACTCTCGACCACGATGGAAACCGAAATCAATCTGCCGTTCATCACGGCGGACGCCAACGGTCCCAAGCACCTGGTCAAGAAGCTGACCCGCGCCAAGCTCGAGTCGATGGTCGAAGACATCATCCAGAAGTCGGTCGGCCCCTGCAAGCAGTGCATGAAAGACGCGGGCGTCGATGCCAGCAAGCTCAACGAAGTCGTGCTGGTCGGTGGACAGACCCGCATGCCTCGCATCCAGCAACTGGTAAAAGAGCTATTCGGAAAAGAAGGCCACAAGGGCGTCAACCCAGACGAAGTCGTCGCGGTCGGTGCAGCCATCCAGGGCGGCGTACTCAAGGGCGAAGTGAAAGACCTGCTCTTGCTCGACGTCACCCCTCTGACGCTCTCGATCGAAACGTTGGGCGGCGTTGCAACGCCCATGATTCCACGCAACACGACGATCCCGACCAAGAAGACGGAGACCTTCTCGACCGCGGCCGACAGTCAGACCTCGGTGGAAGTTCACATTCTTCAGGGTGAACGCCCTATGGCGGCGCAAAACCGCACGCTCGGCAAGTTCCACCTGACCGGAATTCCTCCGGCTCCGCGTGGCGTGCCGCAGATCGAAGTCATGTTCGACATCGACGCCAACGGCATCCTGAACGTCACCGCGAAAGACACGGCGACACAAAAGGACCAGAAGATCACGATCACGTCGTCTTCCGGGTTGTCGAAGGACGAAGTCGAGCGCATGGCGAAGGAAGCCGACTCGCACGCGGCGGAAGACAAGGCGCAGCGTGAGTCGATCGAAGCCAAGAACCAGCTCGACTCGATGGTCTACAACATCGAGAAGATGCTGAAGGAGCACGGCGACAAGATCTCCGGCTCCGAACGCGGCGACGTCGAAAACGCGCTGGCCGATGCCAAGAAGGCGCTCGAGTCGAACGACAAGGCGCAAATGGAAAAGGCCCGCGAGAACCTGACCCAGGCCTCGCACAAGCTGGCTGAGCAGATGTACAAAGCCGCCCAGCCCGCAGGCGGAGCCCAAGGCGCACCTGGCGCAGGTCCGAGCGCCGGACCAGAACCCGGCGGCGACGGCCAGGCCAAGAAGAAAGACGAAGGCGTGATCGACGCCGAGTACGTGGACGTAGAAGACAAGAAGTAATTCTCAGGACTGTCATCCTGAGCGGAGTGGCTGCTTCGCGAATGCGAAGCAGCCATGTAGTCGAAGGTCCCTACGATCTTTACAGCAGCGGACGGGGTAGGGATCCTTCGACTGCGGTTGCTCTTTGCGCTGAGCGCAAAGAGCAATCCTCGCTCAGGATGACATGCATTAGAACAAGGGGGTGTGAATTGGATTTCGAGGTGAACAACGAAACGTATTTCCTGGATCTCTCGTCAGATGAGAGGCAATGGATCGTTCTTGCGGAGACTCCTACGGGGTTGCGTCGCATCCCGGTGTACGTGGACGCGCCCATCACCGACGAGTTCCCCGTGCTGGTCGAAGACAAGCACGGACGCAAGATCGTGAACTAAAAGTGTGGCGCGAGCGCCTGGCTCGCGCTGCGCAAAATCAACAAGGCGATGAAGAGCTTCTGGATCACAATCCGAATGGGACGTTCCGACATTCTGGACAGCGAGATCGCCGACGAAGCTCTGCAATCCTGGCTTCAGGACAAGCTCGAGCACGCCACGTCGCTTCTCAGTGGCAACGGGCAAGTGCGGATCGAAAGAGTTGATCCCCTGCGTGTCGACGTGGACCTGAATTTCACGGTGAAAGGGGTGTCGGTGCCCGAGGTCATGGAGCGCTTCCGCGACGATTTTCGCGCGCTTAGCCCGATCACGCAAGGCGTCGAGATCTCAGAAACGAAGAACTACAAGCTCTGCTTCCCGCGAATCAACGGCGAGCAGTTTCCCGTCTTTGTTCGCATTGACCCGGATTCCGGACGGCCGATCTACACTGAAGACTGATAGAAGTCTTAGACATGCCAACCACTACAAAAAAAGATTATTACGAGACTCTCGGCGTGAAGAAGTCCGCCTCCGCCGACGACATCCGTAAAGCTTTCCGCAAACTTGCCCGCAAGTATCACCCGGACGTAAACCCGGGTGACAAATCGGCGGAAGAAAAGTTCAAGGCGATCTCCGAGGCGAACGAAGTCCTCAGCGATCCCAAGAAGCGCAAGATTTACGACCAGGTCGGCTTTTACTCCGACAATATCGACCCTGCTGCTGCGGAAGCCTACGCACGCGGAGGCGCAACCGGAGCAGGAGGCTTCGGTGGTTTTCCAGGCGGCTACCCCGGTGGCGCGCAGCCGGGAGGCCAGGGAGGCGTTCATTTCGATTTCGGCGGATTCGATTTCTCGGACTTCGTGAATAACGCCCAACGAGGTCAGCGTACCTCGACCGGCACGGGAGGCGGAAGCTTCCGTGATATTTTCTCTGGCATCTTCGGTGGAGGCCGTGGCGGAGCGGCTGCGGAAGAAGGGCCCGAACCGGGCACCGATCTCGAATATCAAGTCAACGTTCCGTTCTGGACGGCGATTCGCGGCGGCGTCATGCGCCTTAACATCACGCGCCAGGACGTCTGCTCACAATGCCACGGCCAAGGCACGCTCGAGGCCCCGGGCAAATGCCCCGAGTGCAACGGTACCGGCCAGATCACCCAGACCGGCGGACGCATGAAGTTCAACGTACAGTGTCCGCGTTGCCACGGCACTGGTAAGAACCTGACTACGTGCCCGACCTGCCACGGAGACGGCACGGTCACGCACACAGAGCCGCTGGAAGTTCGCATCAAGGCTGGCACCCGCGATGGCCAGCGCATCCGCATTCCCGGCAAAGGAAATGCGGGGGCTCATGGTGGAGCGCCTGGCGATCTTTACGCGATCATCCGCACCGGCGAACATCCGATCTTCCACCGTGACGGCGACGACATCTCGCTGACAGTTCCGGTAAACGCGACGGAAGCAGCTCTAGGAGCGAAGATCGAAGTTCCGACAATCGACGGCCGAGCTCTACTTAAGATTCCGCCTGGGACACAGTCGGGCCAAAAGCTGCGTCTGCGGGAAAAGGGAGTTCCGTCAGCAACAAGAGAAGGTGTCCGAGGGGACGAGATCGTAGAGATTACGGTCCACGTTTCCATGCCGAGAGACGAACGCACCAAAGAACTCCTACGCGAGCTAGCGAAGCTGAATCCGGAAGACCCCCGCGCCGAACTCTGGAGCAAGGTCTAGGTCGCTTGCAGCTCCACCCACCTCAAGAGTGATGTCATCCTGAGCCCGACGAAAGCCGGGTGAGGGACCACGACAGATGACGCTCTGGATGCTGTAGCGAAGATCCAATAATCAGCGTAAGCACAAACAATCCCACTTACCACATCGGAGCGGAGAGTGTCGTAAGGTCGCTCGCGCCGGCTTCGCCGCCGCTCACGATGACATCGGGTGTGAAAGCGAGAATGATAATAGTTGACTAAGTCAACTAGTTCTCCTATCTTGATTGCATGCCTACCGCGGCCCCATCCCACTCTGATCCCGTCCAACTTATCCGCCGCTTCAACCGCTTCTACACCCGCCAAATCGGCGTCCTGCAGGAACACCTCCTCGAAAGCCAGTTTTCCTTGACCGAAGTCCGCGTGCTTTATGAGTTGGCACACCGCGATACGGTCACGGCCAAGGATCTTTGCGAAGACCTCGGTCTCGACCGCGGCTACGTGAGCCGCATGCTGCAAAGCTTCGAGACCCATGGATGGATCACCTCGACACCTTCTCCCGACGACCGCCGAAGTCTTTTTCTCGCCCTTACAGCCAAAGGCCGCAAAATCTTCGAGCCGCTCGAGCGCCGTTCCAGTGAAGAAGTGGCTGCGATGCTCAACCGCCTTGCACCCAATCAGCAAGAGAAAATGTTGGCCGCAATCCGCGACATCGAATCTGTCCTCGCGCCTACCGCAGTGCCGACCACGCAATACATCCTCCGCCAGCACCGCCCCGGCGATATGGGATGGGTTGTCCAGCGACATGGCGCCCTCTACTGGCAGGAGTACCGCTACGACGAACGTTTCGAGGCCCTCGTGGCTGAGATCGTTGCCGAGTTCATTCAGAAGTTGGATCCCAAGCGCGAACGCTGCTGGATCGCCGAGAAAGACGGAATCAACGTGGGTTCGGTGTTTCTTGTGAGGAAGTCCGAAACCGTCGCCAAACTGCGTCTGCTATTGGTCGAACCATCGGCGCGCGGCTTGGGAATTGGCAGACGGCTGGTCGAAGAATGTGTCCGCTTTGCCCAAGAGGCGGGCTACAAGAAAATCATGCTCTGGACCCAAAATGAACTCACCGCCGCCCGGAAAATCTATCAAGCCGCGGGCTTCCAACTCGTAGCCGAAGAGAAACACGACAGCTGGAGCCGCAAGAATCTTGTGGCCGAAACTTGGGAACTGAAGCTCTTGTAGATTCTCCTGTGTAACCCTGTGTTCCCTGTGGTGAGATTTCCTTCCCTATCTGGAACCAAGAAACAAGATTTCACCACAGGGATCACAGAGGAACACAGGGGCGTTGTGATATGCACCAGGTATGGCTTCTCCTGCGCGCTCCCACTCCGTTCACATAAATACAATCACCGGCACAATCGTGAACTCCGCCATGAAAGTTCATTCTGTTCTTGGCCCGGCCTCCTCGAGAGTGCCTACCAGGCGTGCCTCGCTCATGAGCTTCGGAGCCGGGGATTTGGTGTGGCAACGGAGATCGCTCTTCCCGTAGTTTACGAAGGCCAGAAGCTTGAAGTCGGATATCGAATCGATCTGATGGTCTAGAATCGCGTTGTCGTGGAAGTAAAGTCTGTCGAAGCGATTCATCCGATTCACGAAGCGCAACTTCTCTCCTACATGCGCCTGAGCCGGATCGCAGTGGGGCTGCTAATCAATTTCAACGTTCTTTGCCTTCGGAACGGGATCAAACGCATGGTTGACGGCCACGACTGGCAAACGTAATTCGGTTTCCCTGTGAAACCCTGTGTCCCCTGTGGTGAGTTTGTCTTTTGAACAATTCAACGTCTTTCACCACAGGGATCACAGAGAAACACAGGGAGATCGCAACTCGCGGCTCATTACCCTCGTACCAAGCCTCTCGCGTTACAAAAATTTGCAAATTTCTTCAAAAAATTCTTGCATCTGCACGAATTTCCCGTAATCTCACTACTGCGAACTAACTTCGCGGAAATGCCCGGGAAATCGCAGCAAACTCGGGAGCCGCGAACAGAATGTCTTTTTCGGAAGACTCAAGGGAGACGCGGTGGTGAGAGTGAGTCGCTTAAGGAGGCAGCCATAGAAATTGGCAACAGCTAGCCGGCAACAACCCGAAACTTCCCAACCCCTCGCCGTAGTCCCCAACCGGAAGAAATTCGTCCGCCTCACGCTTTGGCCCCTGGTCGCCGCCACCTTCTTTATGGTGTCGGGCGGAACCTATGGCACCGAAGACATCGTGCACGGCGCCGGTTACGGACGCGCCATCCTGATCCTGCTCATCACGCCGCTTCTCTGGAGCCTGCCGACCGCTTTCATGATCGGCGAACTCTCGAGCGCGCTCCCCTATGAGGGCGGATACTACGCCTGGGTGCGACGGGCCATGGGCAATTTCTGGGGATTCCAGGAAGCCTGGCTCTCGCTCGTTGCGTCAATTTTCGACATGGCGATTTACCCGACGCTGTTCGTCGCCTACCTCACTCGCATGTTCCCATGGTTCCAGGTGAACAATCGCGGATGGTGGGTTGCGCTGGCCGTGGTCGTCGCCTGTGCTCTCCTTAATATTGCCGGAGTCAAAGTCGTCTCCCTGACGTCGCTCTGGCTGTTCGTCGCCCTATCCGCGCCGTTTGCGGCAGTGGTGCTTCTGGCTCCATTCAAGGTCGGGGCCTTGGCGAATGCCATCACCAAGCCGACGACTTCGACGGTCGACATTCTCGGCGGCCTCCTCATTTGCATGTGGAACTACATGGGATGGGACAATGCCTCGACCATTGCCACAGAAGTAGAGCGTCCGCAGCGCACTTACCCGCGCGCGATGATCGTCGCGGTATGCATCGTTGCTCTCAGCTATGTGCTGCCCTTCGCCGCCATGTGGGCGACTGGCCTGAAGTCGACAGCATGGGAAACCGGTTCCTGGGCGGACATCGCCGGACTAATGGGCGGCCCGCTTCTCCGCATAGGAGTCGTCCTCGGCGGCATGATCAGCGGCTTCGGGATGTTCAACGCTCTGGTGATGAGCTACTCGCGCCTGCCGCTGGCAATGGCGCAAGACGGCATGCTGCCAAAGGTTTTCGGCAAGCTGCATCCCAAATCGAAGGCCCCGTGGGTGGCGATCGTCGCCTTGGCCATCTGTTGGGCGATGTGTCTGGGCCTCGGCTTTGCCCGCCTGGTCACGCTCGACATCCTTCTCTACGGCGGCAGCCTGGCGCTCGAGTTCGTCGCACTCATTGTCCTGCGCTTCCGCGAGCCCGAGCTTAAGCGTCCGTTCCGTGTCCCCGGGGGTTTACCTGGAGCCATCGCGATCGGCATTCCACCGGTCATGCTGCTGGCCTTCTCGGTCATCCGCAGCGAGCACGAGTCCATCCTCGGAATGAGTTCCTTCGCCTTCGGCATGATCCTGATTGCGGGCGGTTTCGTCGCCTACTTCGTGAATCACACTGTAAAGCCTGAAGGCTGGGCCGAATCCCCAAGGCGCAAGCCGCAGACAGCTCCCTAAAACAAGAACGCCACGGATTTCACGGATCACCACGGATAACCAAAATTGCTTTATCCGTGAAGATACGTGCGAATCCGTGGCTTATTTGCCTTTGAACTTAGAACTTGTAGCCGAACCCAACCGAAATGATCGGATACGCCTTGAAGAACGACATACTGTCGTTGACCTTGTTCTGTTCAGAGATCACATTGCTCTGAATGGTCGAATTGGTCGCCGCATTCACGCAGTTGACTCCAGTCGAATCGCAGGCATTCCCGGCCAGCGCCAACGATGCTTTCGGCGAGCCCTGAAAGGCAACGCCCACCTCGAAAGGAACAACAAAGTGCGCTCCTTCTTTCCGCGAAACCAGGTTGCCCCATCCGACCGTGATCATAGGAGCAGCGCGGTTGAAGGTGATCTTTCCGGTGCCCGTGATCGGGTTGGAAGGATCGCTCGAATATGAGACGCCGCCCAAGCTGAAGGATTGGCCCGCGGGAACAGTAGCGGTCGCCGTAATCGGATCAGCCGCGTACACCAGGACCCCGGGGCTGATGTGGAAGCTCTTGGCCCACGGGAAAATGTCGTAGTGCGCTTCGAAAGTCTTGAAGTCCAGCTTACCGGCATAGGAGATGCCGTCTTTGTCGAATCCCCGGCTGTAGCTGATCATATTGAAACCAGCTCGAACGTTGGTGTGGTGCGTGACAGATACCGCGACTTCACCGCCGACGCCCAACAGAGAGACCTTTACGGCCGCCCCGACGTGTCCTAAATCCCCACTCGTGTGCGAGGAGGATGATTCTGAAGAAGGCTGCACCGTCGCAGGGGTTTCCGTCGAGGGTGCTGTTGAGGAAACCGCTGACTGGCCGTATCCGGCGAGGCAGCTGGAAGCAAGCAAGCTACAGACGATTGCAGTGGAACGTACAAATGGGCGCATTACTTTTTGTTTTCTCCTCGAGTTGCGTTGTTTTGTTGTCTGGCGAAAGCTCAACATAGCACCCCCATCTCAAGGATCAATGGCACTTAGGTAATGGGCTCGCAAGGGAATGAACAATAAAAGATGAGGACCGGCAAGAACTGCCCAGTCCTCTCGGGTTGCATCCAGCGGCAGGTTGAATCTCAGGCCCTGCAGCCCAAGGTCTGAGGCCCGAGGTTCAATCGTGCCGTCACGCCGCCTTTGCCTGATCTCTTAGCACCCTCACTTTGTCATGCGCTCGCTGGACGCTAGCCGCCTGCTTGCCGACGATCTCCATCAACGTCGTCGGCAGAGTCCCGCTCAGCGCTTTGCCGTATGTGTCTTTAGCTCTGTCCTCACCAGCTTCGACCGATTCCAGAATCGTCTTATCTCCGCCGCCGAGGTTCGCCTTTGTGTCGAGCCATGCGCGATACATTGCGCCGCTCACCGATCCCGACACTTTCTTGTCGGGCTTGCCGAGCGTTGCCAACTGCGTCTGCAATTCTTGTGCGAACCGGGCCCGCTCCGTGCTCTGCTCATTAAAATAGGTCCTTAAGGCCGGACTCTTCACATGCTCGGCCGCGTCGTGGTAGCCCTTCTGCCCGTCCTTGCAGGTCTCGATAAGATTTTCCACTACACTGATGGCATTATTCTCGTCCATTGATAACCTCCGCTACCTTCGATGCCGTCCCGTGTTTCCGGTTTGGCGGAATTCTGCCGATCCCAATCTCTCTGGAACTGGAAGAAAATTTCACCCCACTCTAGAATTAGGGCGAATCATCTAGAGGAAGTCCGGTTTGCGTTCTGTGAGGACAAACGGCCGCTTCCGAGATGTTCATCTCAAGAAAAGCATCGGAAAAGAGGTCAGGATCCCCAATGACCAAGCGTAAGTCTAAAGGTGCTTACATGATCTCGGCCGTCGCCGAGATGTATGGCATCCATCCCCAGACCCTTCGTCTCTACGAACGTGAAGGCCTGCTCAAACCTTCGCGCACCGAAGGCAACACGCGCCTCTACACCGACGAAGACTTGCTCCGTCTGGAGTTCATCTTGTCGCTGGCTCGCGACCTCGGCGTGAACATCGCCGGTATGGCCATCATTCTGCAAATGCGCGAACGCATGGAAGAGATGCAGCGCCAGATTCAGGACTTCGTCCAATACATCCAAAAGGAAGTTTTAACACGGGCCAATGCCGCAGCCGATCCGTCAAAAGGAGCCATCGTCCCAGTCCGCCGACCGATGGTCACAGTCCATCCACCGAAGAAACGCTAAGGGGCGAACGCTCCCAGCAAGATGTCACCGTCGAGTGTGGTCTTATCATCGAGCGTATTGTCATCCTGAGGAGGCGGAATGCCTCCGAGGGACCGTACGAAATTGTCTACCGCCGGTCTCATTGACGGGATCGCCACAGCCGCATATGCCGTGTTCTTCCCGGTCCCTCGACTCTTCCAACAGATGTAAGGTCCCTCACGCTGGCTTCGCCGCCGTTCAGGATGACACCGCATGAGCGTATGATGAATGGCTTCGCATGCTCCCATTCAAGCTCGTCTACAGCGACGCCTATTTCCTGCCCATCGGCAACCACGTCTTTCCCGCCGAAAAATACCGCCGCGTTCACGACCGCCTGATCTCCACCGGTGTCGCGGACGAATCTGATTTCCTCGAGCCGCAACCCGCCACTGATCTGGACATCCTTCTCGTTCACAAGCCAGAATACGTGGAGAAACTGCGAACTGGCACCCTGAGCCAGCGCGAAGAGATGGAAATGGAGATCCCATACTCACGCGAGCTGGCCGATGCCTTCTGGCTCGCCGCTGGGGGTTCCATCCTTGCGGCGCGCCAATGCCTCACCGACAAAGTTTCGATCAGCATCGGCGGCGGATTCCATCATGCCTTCCCCGACCACGGCGAAGGATTCTGCATGATCCACGATGTAGCCGTTGCCATCCGCCGTCTTCAACGCGATGACAAGATCCGCACCGCCATGACCGTCGATTGCGACGTTCACCAAGGCAACGGCACCGCTGCAATTTTTGCCGGCACCCGCACCGCCAGCGCGTTGCTTCCCTCGTCTTCGGTGTCGACCGTGCAGCCGCCAGCCAACGCTCCTCGCGGCAAGATGCGCGGAGCCCACGCCGGCGAGGTCTTCACGATCTCGCTCCACCAGCACAACAACTACCCGCTCTGGAAGCCGCCCTCTTCGATCGATGTTGATCTCCCCGACGGCACCAACGATGATGACTATCTCGCCTGGCTCGACAACGCACTCAGTTCCGGCCTCCGTCAATTCGAGCCGGATCTCATCTGTTACATCGCGGGTGCGGATCCATATCAGGAAGACCAACTCGGCGGACTCAGTCTCACCATCAATGGCCTGAAGAAGCGCGATGAACTAGTGTTCCGCGTCGCCCGTGCCCGTGACATCCCGATTATGGTCACGTATGCCGGAGGCTACGCTCAAAACGTGGAAGACACCGTAACCATTCACAGCAATACAGTCGTTGCAGCAAAAGAAGTCTTCGTGTAGTCCCTGTGTTCTTCTGTGTCTCCTGTGGTGAAAAGGGACAAGAGGTCGACCACAAAGGCGGCAACGTTATACTCGCTGCATGAACGCGCTAGTCTCCCAGCTTTCGCACCGAGAGATTTACGGCATCCTTCTGAACAGCGTTGCGCCGCGACCCATCGCATGGGTCTCGTCGCTCGGCGCTTCCGGACAACCGAATCTCGCTCCGTTTTCCTTCTTCAACTGCGTCTCGGTCGATCCCCCGATGCTCGCTTTCTCTCCTGGTCTGCGTCCACGAAAGGATGCAGACCCGAATCCACATGGCGAACCGAAAGACACGCTGCGCAATATTCGCGAGACCAAAGAATTCGTCGTCAGCGTTGTGACCTACGATCTGCGCGAACTCATGAACGCCACCAGCGGTGAATATGATGCAACGATCAACGAGTTTGAACTCGCGAAGCTTACGCCGGTTCCATCGCAAGCCGTTCGCCCCCCGCGCGTGGGAGAATCACCGGTAAGCTTTGAATGTAAGCTGCACCAGATCATCGATTTCTCTCCCAGACCAACGGGAAGCAGCCTGGTGATTGGCCAAGTGGTCGCCGTTCACGTCGACGACGCCCTCCTGAAAGACGGACGGATCGACGGGAACTTGCTAGACCTGATCGGCCGCATGGGCGGCATGCAATACTCTCGGACGACGGACCGCTTCGAGATGGCCCGCCCGAAAATCGGTTAGCCGAGACTGTCAGCACTCATTGTTGATTTGTCATCCTGAGCGAGGACTGTTCGTCGCGCGAATGCGCAACGAACAACCGCAGTCGAAGGATCCCTACCCTTGTTCGATTTGCTCGCTAGTAGTCAATTGCCCTCAGTAGCCCCAGTATCCTGCGCACGCCCCTTCCACTCCCCACCCCGTCCTATCCAATACTGCGCCGCCGAGTGCAGCGTCGCCCCTGCGTAAAACAAAGCAACAAGGGGAAGCGTGACCGCCCACAACGGCGGCAGTCCATAGAACCGCACCATCGGCAGAAAGCAGAGACTCATTCCCAGCCAGGCCAACCCGCCGAACACCGAAGCCCATCCTCCGAAAAAGACCAGCACGGGAGGCGCGAGGAACGTGATACCCAACCCGAGCAGCGTCCCCAGGAGAAGCCACACCGAGTGCCGCAGCTGATAAAAAGCATTGCGCGAGATCATCCGTCCAATCCCGCCAAAACCGTGGTAGCTGCGAATACTCGCTGCGTTGCGGGTCAATCCAAGCCAGATGCCGCCATGGCGTTTGATTTCTCGCGCTAGGGCGCAATCGTCGATAAGCTCGTTGCGGATCGCCGCAATCCCTCCGGCTTCGCGTAAAGCTTCAGCGCGGACGAGAATATCTCCACCTGCCGCTCCTGCCGTCCTCTTGCGGCGATCGTTGACCCATGCCGGTGGGTACAACATGAAGAAGAAAAATACGAACGCCGGAATCAGTGCTCGTTCAGCGACCGACGAGCACTCGAGCTTTACCATCATCGAGACCATATCGAGAGCGTGCGCCTGCGCCATCGCGACGAGGGAATTGATGCTGCCCGGAGCATGCACAATGTCGGCGTCGGTGAACAAAAAGTACTCTGGCGAAAACTCGGAGGCGCGCTCCACTCCCTGCGCCAGCGCCCACATCTTTCCGGTCCATCCTGCGGGCAGCGGGGCTGCGGAGAGAAGTGTCACCCGATCATTACGACCCTGCACCGCTGCAGCTACCGCCCCAGAAGTGTCATCCGTGCTGTGATCATCGACGACAAAAATGTGCAGCGGTCCAGGATAGACCTGCTCCAGCAGCGAACGCACTGCCTGTCCGATCACATCAGCCTCATCGCGCGCAGGGACCACCACCGCGACCCGAGGTGCCAACCCCGGATGCAACGTAAGCCCGTCTGTCGTAGTCGAAATGCGCCAAAACCGTCCCCAACCGGCGATCAGAACGACCCAGATCAGACACGACAGCGCGCCAATTCCGGCAGCGATCATCGCGGACAATCATCCCACATTCTTACGTGGTTGGTTTGTGCACTGGCAGGCCACTGGCAACTCTCCACTGGCGTTTCGTGACTCGTAGCTCATGGCTCATAGCTCATCGCGGCTGCTAAAATAAATAACTACTTTATGTTCGAGAATCTTCAGGAAAAACTACAACGCGCGTTTAAGACCCTTCGCGGCCAGGCCCGGCTGACCGAGGAAAACATCGACGAGGCGCTCCGCGAGATCCGGATGGCGCTGCTCGAAGCCGACGTCAACTTCAAAGTCGTCAAGCAGTTGATCGATCAGATCAGAGCCAAAGCGGTCGGCACCGAAGTGATGACGGCACTCTCGCCCGGAGAGCAGGTCATCAAGATTCTGCGCGACGAACTGGTCGAGATCCTCGGCAAGGATACGGCGCGCGTGAAGTTCGCCTCGCAGCCTCCGTCGGTGGTGCTCATGGCCGGACTGCAAGGTTCCGGTAAAACGACCACATCGGGCAAGCTGGCGAACTGGTTCAAGCAGGGAGGCCACCGCCCTCTCCTCGTGTCGGTCGACGTGTACCGTCCGGCGGCACGTGAGCAGTTGAAGATCGTGGCGCAGGCGGTGAAGTCGAGCATTTACGAAGGCCAAGTTGCCGAGGCAAATACCGCGACTGTCGAGCGATTGGTGAAGGAAGCCAAACGCGAGGCGGTTGTCACTGGATGCGACGTGCTCATTGTCGACACTGCGGGCCGGCTGCACATTGATGATGAGTTGATGAGCGAGATGCAGTCGCTGAAATCGCTGTTGAATCCGTCGGAGATTCTGTTCGTCGCCGATGCCATGACCGGACAAGATGCGGTGCGCTCGGCGGAAGAATTCCATAAGAAGCTGTCGCTGACGGGAGTTGTCTTAACCAAGATGGACGGCGATGCGCGCGGCGGCGCAGCGTTATCGATCCGACAAGTCACAGGGCAGCCGCTCAAGTTCATCGGCGTTGGCGAAAAATACGACGCGCTCGAGCCCTTCCACCCGGACCGCATCGTGTCACGCATTCTCGGCATGGGAGACATTCTGTCGCTGATCGAGCGCGCGGAGAAACAGATCGACAAGAAGAAAGCGGAAGAGTTGGCAACGAAGGCCTTGACCGGCGATGGATTCTCGCTTGAAGATTTCCGCGACCAGTTGCGCTCGGTCAAAAAGATGGGATCGATGAAGAGCCTGATGGGCATGCTGCCGTCGATTGGTCCGTTCTCCGGCCTACAGAAAGCAGCGGACAACATCGATGAAAAGCAGATCAACCGCGTCGAAGCCATCATCAACTCGATGACGATGCACGAGCGCAACCATCACGAGGTAATCAACGGCAGCCGCCGCAAGCGCATCGCCCGAGGATCAGGCACGACCATCCAGGAAGTAAACAACCTGCTCCGCCAGTATGCGCAGATGAAGAAAATGTTCAAGCAGATGGGCAAACCCAGCTTCGCACGAAGGTTGGCAGGCATGAAGTTGCCAGGAATGTAACAGCAGTGGACAGTGGCGAGTGGTCAGTTGTCACTACTGACTAGGCTCTCAAAAACTGTCCTCTCAAAACTGTCATCCTGAGCGGAGTCGACGCGAGCGAAGCGAACGGCGACGCAGTCGAAGGATCCCTACAGCCTTCGACGGACTCACCTTCTGAGTATTTTGATGACGACGTAAGCAACAAAAAATCACTCAGCCTTCAGCAGCACCTGACCTGTTTGCCCCGTCATCGTCAGCGTAGGTCCGACCGGATTCCCATTCACATCCACCCACGATCCGGCAGGCAGCGTCACAGTCGCAGTCGCGTAATACGGATTCACCAGCGCCAGTCCACCTGAGTACGCCCGCCCCCAAACTCCCTGCGTCTTCTCCATCCCGCGGATTGGGTGCCCGATCTGGATCGAGTATTCCGGGAAAGTAATGAGTGAGCCGTAGTCCTGCGAACCGTCGGAGTTGAATCCGGTCATGTACATGTACGTGCAGCGGTTCTTCACCAGCAGATAGTTCGCAATCACCCAAAGACGCGCCGATTGCGGAATGTTGGCCGTCAGTTCGGACTCTTCCCCATTAGTCATGTAACAGACGCCGCGGCTTTGCACGTACTTCAGCACGGCCATGATCTGCTCCCATTGGATGGGGTCGGGAACATCAGGCGGGCTGCCGTAATTGGTCAAACCGCGCTCGTCGAAGAGCAAGTCACTGGTTGTCATCAGTCGCAGGTTGACGTCCATGGGAAAGCCGAACTCGTACGAGACGTTCACCTGCATGGTCGCGGTCGGCGAAAAGTTGTGAACGTGCTGGTAGGTCGCGGCCTCCCATGCTAGTTCGTCGCGCTGATAGGCGGGATCGTTGGCCTTGCCCGAGTACTGCTGCACCCAGTTGCCTGAGCGATCGTAGTGGCCGCAGCGTCCCCAGTTGCTGCTCGCCGACATGGTGTCGACCGCAATTCCTGCGTATCCCTGCGACAGGGGAGCATCGACCCAGTTGGCCCACTGATACGCTCGGACCTTAGGATTCGCGAAGTCGATCGGTGCCAGAGTGGTCGATCCAAACTCGAACGCCAGAGTCTCGCGGTCGCAAAGATATTCAAGCCAGTCCGGATGATTTTTCTGATACCAGGCAACGGTGTGCGTGAAGTTATCGACCGAATATGGGATGTAGACGGTGTTGTAGACGTCGGCAGGCTCGTTCGGATAGTCGGAGGCCCACACCATGTCGACGACGCCGGACTCAGTGTTGACGTCGGTGACGTTGTAGTTGAAAACCATCTCCAGGTGAATGTTGTCGGTCGTGTCGGGGAAATATTGTGTGCGGTGTTGAGCGCCGGTCTCTTGCGCTTGAGAGAGGGCGAGTCCGCAGACGAGGATCAGAAGGGCATAAAACGATGACCGAAACACGAGGCACCTCCGAAAAGAAACGAACGCAGACGTAAGCAAACGAATCAGCTCGAAGCAATATACTCCGCCGGCCTTTGGCGGGCAATTGGGGTGGTGAGAATCCCCCGGTTCGGTATGTCATGATGGGAAGATCATGAAGTGGCGTTCTCTGGAAGAGTCGTCTCCAGGGGTGGACATCCGTCCGCTGCGCGAAATCTATGTCGAGCGCAAGGAGCTAATCGCAAAGTACGTTCCGGCGGAAACGCAGGCCGTCCATGCGTCCGCTGTCGCCGAGTTGAAGTCACGGGATCTGGCGGCGGGCGTTCTGCCCGTTGGCGCTCAGGCAGCTTCGTTCGAGTTGCCCGATCATGACGGAAAGATCCGGCGCTCGCAGGAATTGCTGGCTCGCGGGCAACTGGTGATCTGCTTCATTCGTGGTAGGTGGTGTCCTTTCTGCGTGGGTCAGATGGAGGCAATGAATCTGGTTGTTTCTCTGATTCAGGAAACCGGTGCCTCACTGGTGGCGATTTCTCCACAGACGGTCAAGCAGTCGTATTTCATGCACGATCAGCACAAGCTGAATTTCCCGCTGCTCGCTGATGCGGGGAACAAAGTGGCGCGGCAGTTTGGATTGACGTATCGTGTCCCGGCGTCGCAGGAGGCGATCTATCGGCGGGCGTTCGTAAATCTCCCATTCACGAACGGCGATGACAGTTGGGAGTTGCCGATTCCAGCGACGTTTGTGGTCGATCGCGACGGGACAATCGTGTACTCCTCAGCGAACGAAGACTACACAGAAAGGCCGGAGCCGGTAGAGATTCTGCACCATCTCGCCAACCTGTCATCCTGAGCGGCGGCGAAACCGGGGGCGAGGGACCGTATGTCGGTGAATGCCCTATCTGCGGCAAATTGGAATGCATATGGTGCTTGCAGCGCGGCAACTTTGACTGATTGCATCGATAGCTCCACGATCGTAGGGTCCCTCGGAGGGCTTGGCGCCTTCCTCAAGATGACATCGCGCGCTCGGATGGGATGTTGCTGACTCCTCATCGCGTTACACTATTTCTTCATGCACTACATCTACGGCATTAATTCAGTCACCGAAGCACTGAAGGCGCGAGGCCGCGCGTTCGAATGGGTGGGGATGGCCAAGGAGCGGCACGATCTTCGCTTGCAGCGCTTAATTGAAGACTGTCGCAAAATCGGCGTTCCAGTGCGATTCTTGCAACGCACAGAACTTGATCGCATGGCCGGGAATGCGGCGCATCAAGGCGTGGTGGCCGTTACGTCGGCTAAGCAGTACAACGATCTCGAAGATGTCATTGCCGCCAAACGCAACCAATATTCGCTGGTCGTTGTGCTCGACGGCGTAGAGGATCCGCACAACCTGGGAGCGATTCTCCGCACGGCCGATGCGGCCGGCGCAAATGGGATCGTCATCCCTGAGCGAAGGGCCGCCGCGGTCACGGGCGCCGTCACCAAGGCCTCCGCTGGAGCCAGTGAGCATCTGCCGATCGCCAAAGTTACGAACATCTCCCGCACGGTGGAAGAGCTCAAAGAAAACAATATCTGGACCGTCGGTCTCGACGAGCGCGCCGAGCAAACCTACGACGCGATCGACTACAACATGGACTGCGCACTAGTGTTGGGCGGCGAGGGCAAAGGCCTGCATGATCTGGTCAAGCGCAAGTGCGACTTCCTGGTTTCGATTCCGATGCTGGGCAAGGTGCCGTCTTTGAACGTCTCGGTTGCGGCCGCCGTCGTACTTTATGAGATCGTCCGGCAGCGCCGTGCCAAAGAGAGCGCATCACACACAGAATGAAGTTCGCCCGGAAAAAGAGCTTTCATAAATCCGTTTTTATTCTCTGCGTTCTCTGTGCCTCTGTGGCGAGATGCTTTTCGCTAGATCGCGAAGCCTTCTCCATCACAAATTACGATGTCAACGCGCAAGTTGACCCAGAGCAACATCGGCTGGGTGTCCGCGGAAAAATCACGCTGCGAAACGACAGCGCGGCTCCACAGAAGATCGCGGTGCTCCAGGTTTCATCGTCGCTCGACTGGCGATCGATCAAGGCTGGCGATAAGCCGCTGCAGTTCGTGAGGCAGCCCTACACGTCGGATATCGACCACACAGGAAGCCTCTCCGAAGCGATTGTCACGCTGCCACAGGAAGTGGCCCCTCACGGAACGATTGATCTCGACATCGCGTATGAAGGCGTGATCGTGCTCGACGCGACTCGACTCACGCGCATCGGCGCTCCGGAAGATGCAGCGAAGAGTACAGACTGGGACCAGATCGGCCCAGACTTCACCGCGGTGCGCGGTGCCGGATATGTCGCGTGGTATCCGATCGCGACGGACGTGGCGAATTTATCAGAAGGCGACAGCTTGTTTGAGGTGCTGGCGCGATGGAAGGCACGGGAGGCAGGAGCGAAGCAGCACGTGAAGATCAGCCTCTCGCGGAACAGCGAAGGTCCGACGCTGCAGTTGGTTGTCGACAAGGGATCGTGCGTTGTCAGCCGGAAGGATTCGGGTCAAGAGCAACAGATCGAATCTGAATGCAATTTTCATTCTCCTGGGTTGGTGATTCCATTTTTTGCGGTTGCGGACTACGGCAATGTCGATCGCGACTCAATAACGGTCTACAACCTGCGCACCCATGCGGCGCCCGCTGAGACATATGTGGACGCAGCAGAGAAGGCGGCCCCATTGATACGGGAATGGTTCGGACCCGCGCGAGAGAAGGCACAGACGATTGATCTGCCTGACGGCAACTCGGCGGCATATGAGATCGGCGCTTTTCGATTTACTCCGCTCAGCAGCGATTCCAAGCTTATAGGGATCGCAGCAGCACATCAGCTTACGCACGCTTCCTTCTCATCGCCGCGTCCTTGGATTGAGGAAGGTCTCGCACACTTCTCCCAAACTCTCTACCTCGAGCAGGAAAAGGGACGGCGGGCAGCGCTCGACTACATCGGAACCCATCGGTCTGCACTGAATGCGGTGGAAGCACCGATGTCAACTCCTCGTTCCGAAGACGAGGTGAACCGTTCCTTGATAAACACGGTGAACGAGGAGTTATACCGCAGCAAGGCAATGTGTGTGTGGTGGATGCTGCGTGACATGATCGGCGATGCCGCGCTAAAGAAGGCGATTGCGGCATACAAGCCCGAGCAGGACAAAGATCCTTCCTACATGCCTCGGTTAATTTCCGCGCAGACCCAGCGCGATCTGGAATGGTTCTTCGACGATTGGGTCTATCGCGATCACGGGCGGCCGAATTTCAAAGTAGAGTCGGCATATGCGCAGAAAACCATGAACGGCTCTTTCCTGCTGACGATCACGCTGGAGAATCAAGGAGGCGCAGGGGCGGAAGTCCCAGTGCTCATTAAATCAACGCGGGGCGAGATCACGAAGCGCATCGAAGTCCGGTCCAAGAGTAAGACGACGGTACGCGTGGAGATGCCGACAGCGCCGCAGGAGATTGTCGTAAACGATGGCAGCGTTCCCGAAAGCGAGACCAAAGACAACGTCTTCAAGGTCGCGGCACCCAAATCTTAGACTCCAATAGTCAAAGTCTAGATCTGGACGAGTTCAGGGTCACAAAGCGAGGCATTCAAACAGCGTGGACCCCATCGGACCTCTGTGGACCGAGTGGACCGGAGCGGACCCCAAAATGTGAACCACCACAGCTCTTGTCATTCCGAGGAGCGGAGCGACGAGGAATCTGCTGTCCTTTGCAGGGCCGAATCTCTTGTCTTCACTTTATCTGCCAACACCCTGATCTTTCCTCTTTTTCTCCGTCTCTCTGTCCTCTGTGGTAAGGTCTTTTGTTTCGCGGAGGACGCGTTGGCCTACATTCAATTTCTTGGTGCCGCGGGGACGGTTACCGGCTCGAAACACCTTATTAATACCGGCGATGCGTCTGGAAAGAACGGATTTCAAGTTCTGATCGACTGCGGGCTCTTTCAAGGGCCTAAGGAGTGGCGGGAACGCAACTGGAGTGACACTCCGATTCCCGCCAAAGCGATCGATGCCGTCATCCTCACTCACGCACATCTCGATCACTGCGGGTGGATTCCGCGGTTGGTGAAAGAAGGCTTCCGGGGGCCGATCTACGCGACGCCACCGACTATCGATCTGTGCGGCATCATCCTGCCGGATTCAGGTCATCTGCAGGAAGAAGATGCGCGTTTTTATAACAAGATCAAGAAATCGAAGCACGATCCCGCGTTACCGCTTTACACGTTCGATGAGGCGCACGAGGCCCTGCAATACTTCAAGCCAGTGCAGGTGGGCGAAACCCTGCAACTCTCGCATGAACTTTCCTTCAGGTTCGTGCGCGCGGCGCACATTCTCGGTTCATGCATGGCGGAAGTGTCCCTCAAGGCCGACGGCAAGGCACGTCGTCTACTGTTCACCGGGGACATCGGGCGCGTGCATGACCACAAGGTCGCGCCGGGGAAGGTGGTGCATTCCGGCCCGCAGGAAGGCGAGAGCGCTGACATTGTTGTTATGGAGTCGACGTATGGCAACCGCAGGCATCCGAAGGAAGATCCGCTGCCGGAGTTGGGCGAATTGATTTCGGCGACGGCACGGCGCGGAGGCAGCGTGATCGTACCCGCCTTCGCCATCGAGCGTACGCAGAAGTTTGTCTTCATCCTGAAGCATCTGATTGAATCCGGACAGATTCCTCGCCTCCCGGTGTTCTGCGACAGCCCGATGGCGATCAAGGCCGTCGAGATATTTCTCAAACACGATGAGGAATACAGCGACGAAACCCGCGAGATGATCCGCAAGTATGGCTCGCCGCTGGCATGGCCCGGATTCACCTTTGCTTCGACGCCGGAAGAATCAAAGAAGATCAACGAAGCAAGGATGCCGTCGGTGATCATTTCATCGAGCGGGATGGTGACAGGTGGGCGAATCCTGCATCATCTGTCTCAGAGGCTGCCTGATCCCAGGAATCTCGTGCTCTTCATCGGATTTCAGGCTCCGGGAACCAGGGGATTCACCATCAAGAGCAAATCGGATGAAGTGAAAATTTACGGCGACTTTGTGCCGATCCGCGCGCAGGTCGCGGCGCTCGAGCAGTTCAGCGATCACGCCGATCCGCCCGAGTTGCTGCAATGGCTGCGCACTTTTGGGAACCAACCCGCGACGACGTATCTGGTGCACGGAGAGCCGAACGCGTCCGGGCAGTTGCGGGAATTGATGGCTCGCGAGTTGGGATGGGATGTGCGCGTGGCGCAATATCGGGAAAAGGTAGAGGTGTGATCTGTAACCACCAAGGACATCAAGGAAGTCTAAGGGTCTCGTCAGTGATACTTCGTGTCCTTGGCGGTCAACCTGTTAGGCTGCAGAACTAAATCGGATCAGGGCCTCAAGCTTTCCGCTGGCTGCACCGGAGTCGATAGACTTCTCCGCCTGCGGGACCGCCTGGGCAATGTGATCTGCCTTGCCCGCGGCCACCAAAGCAGCGGCGGAGTTCAGCACGACCACATCTCTTCGTGGCGACTTTTCGCCCCGCAATACGGCTCGGATAATTTCGGCGTTTTCCTTGGCGTCACCGCCAGCGATGTCCTGAAGCGCCGCGCGCTTCATTCCGAATTCCTCAGGCTCGACTTCGTACGATCGCACAGAGCCGCCACGAGCCTCAGCGATCCGTGTAACACCCGTGGTTGTGATCTCGTCGAGGCCATCGAGGCCGTGTACTACCAAGGCGCGCTTCAATCCCAGCATGCTGAGGGCCTCAGCCAGCTTTTCAACCAATTCGAGGGAATAGACGCCGACGACCTGGCCAGAGGCGCGCGCAGGATTGGTGAGCGGTCCCAGGAGATTGAACATCGTACGCATTCGTAACTCGCGGCGTACGCCTTGTACCTGCTTCATCGCAGGATGCAGGTTAGGAGCGTAGAGAAAACAGATGCCAACTTCGCGCAAGCATTGTGCAGAGCGTTCAGGGGATAGCTGAATGTTCAGGCCGAGGGCCTCGACGACGTCGGCGGACCCACACTTCGAACTGATGCTCCGGTTGCCGTGCTTGGCGACGCGGACTCCAGCGCCAGCGGTCACAAGGGCAGTCGCAGTGGAGATGTTGAACGTTCCGCTGGCGTCGCCGCCAGTACCGCTGGTATCGATCAAAGCGTCGATCCCCGGCTCCTCGAGCAGGGCATCGCGGCCCGTGCCGCTGACGGCGAGGGGATCGAGTCCGTTGCGTTCGATGGGCAAGGGGGCGGCCGCATGGCGGATGGCTTCCGCGAAGCCCACGATCTCTTCAACGGTCTCTCCTTTTATGCGGAGCGCAATGAGCAAGGCGGCGATTTGTGCATCGGTGCACTTGCCGCCGAGCACATCCGCCATGACAGCGCGGGCTTCCTCACGGCTAAGAGACTGCGGCTCGGCAGTAGCTGGATTCGCGAGACGATGGAGGGCGTCGACGATCATGCTCAGGCGAGCATTTTACGGCATAAGACTGTAAGGAAGGTTTCAAAGTTTCAAGGTTTCAATGTTTCAAAGACAGCATAGTCACAAAGGATAATGGAAAATCGTTGCGGTGTTCCTCTGTGCCCTCTGTGGTGAGACCTATCGTTTGCCTGCGAATCCATAATGTTCACCAATTTTGAAACCTTGAAACCTTGAAACCTTGCCGTCAAATCAGTTCAGCGCCGACTGCTTTCGGTAGCCGTTGCGCCAGATAGCCGCGCCAGTCTTCAGGCAAAGCCGGCGTGGCAACGGCCTTTTCGAGCAGTGGTCGGTTGTATTTGTCGACGGCAAATAGAAGGTTCATTTCCGCGATAGTAATGCCTTCCGGCTGGCGAGTCAGAAATTCGAATGAGTCTCCGGTCTGCACGGCGCCCTCCTGCTCGACCGAGAAATAGAATCCGCTGCGGCCGCTTTGCAGAAAGCGCTCGAGAATGTCGTCGCGCTGAAACTTGGCAGCAAGTTTGTAGCAGGGCATTCGCGGCTGGCGCACGACCAGAGTGGCCGAACCAACTTGGACGCGATCTCCGATGTGGAGATCAGCCTCGAACAAGCCCTCGGTCGTGAGATTCTCACCAAACATTCCCCAGGGAAGCTCCATGCCGGGGAGTTCCGCGCGCCAGAAGGGATAGTGCTCGGACGGGTACCCGTAGACGGCCTTGAACGGGCCTCCGTGGACGCTGAGATCAGCTTGTCGGTCGCCGTCGAGGTTTAGCGTGCGAAGCGGCACCGGGCCAGAAACGGGTAGCTTGAAGATGCCGGTGTTGATAGTTCTGCTCTGGTAAACGGTAAGACGCGGGCGAGCTACGTTCAACGAGAGCAATTTCACTGCATCGTTTCCTTCCGATCGACCTCTACAGTTGGATGATCAGGCGCCGAAAAAGTGACAGATTTTTAGGCAAAACAGGCGACCATATTCCTTGTGCGGGAGACCGGTAGACGGCCGATAAACTCCGCTTGGCTGGAGCACGTCATATCGGGAAATGTTGAAAAAGAATGCCGTCTGAGAACCGCCGCGTTTGCCGAACGCTGATCTTCTTCTATAAAATCAAAAGTTTGCTGCCCGCAGTGCGATGCCGCAAGCAGGATCCTTCCAATTGTTAACTGAAGAGCATTCATTATGAAAATTCATGAGTATCAGGCAAAGGCAATCCTAAGGAAATATGGTGTGACCGTGCCTCGCGGATCGATGGCGACCTCGCAGGAAGAAGCCGAATCAGTCGCAAAAGAGCTGCTTGATTCCGGTTCGAGCGGGGTAGTTGTGAAGGCGCAGATCCACGCCGGAGGTCGCGGTAAGGGTGGCGGCGTGAAGATCGCGAAATCGGTGGATGAAGTCGGCGATCTCGCGGCGAAGATGCTCGGCATGAAGTTGGTCACGCACCAGACCGGTCCCGAAGGCCGGATTGTGCGGCGGTTGCTGATCGAAGAGACGTTGCCCATCGCGAAAGAACTTTATCTTGGCATTCTGGTCGATCGTGCAGAAGGCAAGCCCGTTTTCATGGCATCGGCCGCGGGCGGTATGGACATCGAGCAGGTTGCGGCCGAAAATCCCGATGCGATTTTGAAGCAGCACATCGATCCCGGCATGGGCCTCGAAGCGTTTCAGGCACGCAAGATCGCCTTCAGCCTCGGACTGAGCGGGAAGCAGATCGCTCCAGCCGTGCAGTTCCTGACCAGTCTCTACAAGGCGTTTCTTGATACTGATGCCTCGCTGCTCGAGATCAATCCTTTTATCACGACCACCGACGGGCGGCTGTTCGCGCTTGACGCCAAGATCAACTTTGACGACAACGCGCTCTTCCGCCATGCCGATCTGCGAGAGCTCCGCGACATCACCGAGGAAGATCCGCTCGAAGTCGAAGCGTCGAAGTACAGCCTGAACTACATCAAGCTCGACGGCAACGTCGGATGCATGGTCAATGGCGCCGGCTTGGCCATGGCAACCATGGACATCATCAAGTACGCCGGAGGAATGCCCGCGAATTTCCTCGACGTCGGCGGCGGCGCCAATTCCGAGCAGGTGGCCCACGCCTTCGAGATCCTGCTGAGCGACAAAAATGTAAAGGCGGTGCTGATCAACATTTTTGGCGGCATTCTGCGCGTAGACACGCTCGCGACTGGCGTGGTCGATGCGGCGCGAAAAACGAACATCAAGTTGCCGATTGTCCTGCGGTTGGAAGGGACGAACGTCGACGAGGGCAAGAGGATTCTTCAGAATTCGGGACTCAACTTCGTCGTCACCGACACGATGAAGGATGCGGCGGACAAGGTCGTAGCCGCGGCTCGGGGCACGCTAGGCGTGACGGAATGGCGCTAGGAGCGATGAGCACTTGGCAATTAGTACTTGGCAATTGTTCGAGCGTTGAAGTTGGTGCTCTGCGCAAAAATCCGGACGATTCCGACGGGACCCAAAGCCGCGTAGCGGCGTAAGAGTGCAGCCCACGGCGCAAGCCGTGGGAATGATCAGGGCCGTTAGCGAGCCTCGTAGGGGCGACAGAAATGCTCCTAGCCACGGAGTGATGCTCTCGATCTAACGTGGAAGAGCGTCCCTTTAAAGGCCGCGTTGAGCGAGAAAAATTGATAAGGGGCTTTTAACCCCGCATTTATAGATGGAGCAAAAATCATGGCGATCCTGGTTAATAAAGATACGAGAGTCGTAGTCCAAGGCCTCACCGGCCGCGAAGGCACCTTTCACGCAAAAGCGAGCGCAGCTTACGGAACAAAAATCGTTGGCGGTGTTACGCCCGGCAAAGGCGGAACGACCCACGAAGGCTGGCCGATTTTCAACACCGTGCGTGAAGCGGTCGACAAGACTGGCGCCAACGCAACGGTTATCTTCGTCCCGCCGCCGTTTGCTGCCGACGCCATCATGGAAGCCGCTGATGCCGAAATCGACCTGATCGTCTGCATTACGGAAGGCATTCCCACCCTCGACATGGTGCGAGCCTGGGAGTTCCTGCAAGACCGCCGGTCGCGCTTGATCGGACCGAACTGTCCAGGCATCATCTCGCCGGGCAAGTGCAAGATCGGCATCATGCCGGCTTCAATTCACAAAGAAGGATCAGTCGGCATCGTATCGCGGTCGGGAACGCTGACCTACGAAGCCGTGCATCAACTAACCCAGCGCGGCATTGGCCAGTCTACGGCGATCGGGATCGGCGGCGATCCTATCATTGGAACAACGTTCGTCGATGCTCTGGATCTGTTTAATCGCGATCCCGAGACCGAAGCCGTCATCATGATCGGCGAAATCGGCGGCAACGCTGAGGAAACTGCGGCCGAGTTCGTCAAGACGCATATGAAGAAGCCTGTCGTGGGATTCATCGCGGGACAGACGGCCCCTCCGGGGCGCCGCATGGGGCATGCCGGCGCGATCATTTCGGGTGGGAAGGGAACTGCCGCGGAGAAGATCAGGGCGCTGGAAGCGGCAGGCATCCGAGTGGCGAAGTCTCCGGCCGCGATTGGAGAGACCCTTGCCGCAGCGATCGGTGTGAGTGTTTAGTGCCAGTCCAGCGTAGCGTGAGAATGAGCCTGCGCACGATAGCCGTAGTCTGCGACGTTTGTGAAAGAGCGGCCCTTTAGGGCCGCGTCATTGATCGAATGATGATCGGGCTTTAGCCCCGGTGGTCGTTTTCCTGACCAGCGGACTCAAGCCGTAGCGACAAATACGAGTTAAGGACTACTACCCAATCTATGAAGACGCTCCAACGCACCCTGACCATCGTCAAGCCAGACGCGGTACGCAAGAACGCGATCGGCGACATCATTGAACAGTTCGAAAAGAACGGCTTCCGCATCCTGGCCATGAAGATGCTGCAGATCTCCAAGCACCAGGCCGAGCAGTTTTACGCCGTGCATGCGAGCCGTCCGTTCTACAACTCGCTGACCGACTTCATGTCGAGCGGCCCGATCGTAACCCTGGCCCTCGAAAAGGAAAACGCGATTGCCGATCTGCGGAAGCTGATGGGCGCGACCAATCCCGCGAACGCCGAAGAAGGTACGATCCGCAAGAAGTGGGCGACCAATATCGAATACAACGCAATTCACGGCTCGGACGCGGAAGATACCGCACGCTTCGAACTGAGCTTTTTCTTTGCAGGATATGAGTTAGCGAAATAGCGCTCTGGTTTCCTTCGTGTACCTTCGTGTCCTTGGTGGTGGAGATTTTTATCAACCACAAAGGACGCGAGGGTACACCAAGGAAATCTATTTCTTAAGAGTTTCTTTATGCCCGTCGTTCAAATCACCATGCTTGCTGGCCGCACGGCCGATCAGAAGCGCAAGATTGCCAAGCGTATTACCGATGCCTTGGTCGAAGAAGCAGGGGCGCGCCGTGATGGAATCGTTGTGACTTTTAACGAAGTGTCGAAAGAAAGCTACGCTTCCGGCGGCGAGTTGATGGCCGATAAGGCACCGCCCAAATAGTTACCCAACCTATTACCCTCGTAATACTCTCGCCAGTTCCCGAGTGTTTATACTTCGGTCGAAAGCGAGGGATTCAGCATGAAAACGTGGACAGTGGCCGCTGCTCTGCTTTTTGTGGGTACTTGCGGGTTCGCACAATCCGCTCCGACAGCCAAAAAGCCCTGCGAAGACCTGAAAGCCGAAATCGCGAAGAAACTCGACGACAAGGGTGTTGTCGGTTATTCGCTCGACGTGGTCGATAAAGGCAAGGAAGGCGACGCAAAGATCGTCGGCGGTTGCGACGGCGGAACCAAGAGCATTCTGTACAGCCGAGGCGGTACGGCGCAGACGAGCACTCCTGCGAACACGACCCAATCCGCTGACGCCAAGAAGCCCCAATAGCTCGACAAAAGATCGAACAGCGCTGGACGGGGGCGGTCGTCCCTCACGGGATGACCGCTTCCCCTTCAATCTCGATCTGCGCATCCTCGCGAAAAAGAGCCTGTACACCGACGAGTGTGCTCGCCGGTGGATGAGCTTGATCGATGACAGCATCTCGCGCCGCCCGCAATGCCAGCAGCTTTTCGTGAGTCAAGCCGACCACATAGTAGTTCAGCTTCACCAGATTTTGCGGAGTCGCCCCAGCGCCCTTTAACGCTGCCTTCAGATTGGCAAACGCCTGCTTGGCCTGGGCAGCAAAATCGTCTTTGCCGACAATCTCGCCCTTCGCATTCATGCCTACTTGTCCCGACACCAGAACCAGCTTCCCTTGATTCACAATAACAACATGGCTATAGCCGTTGGGCTTGCTTAGTTCCGAGGGATTCTTGAACTCGACGCTCTGGCCAGGGCTGAAGAGAATGAGGCTGGCAAAGCTTACGACCAACAGAACACAACGACGCATGGTCATACCTCTAGTGAGTTGCGATAGGTTAGAGAATCAGATCAAGCCGGTAGATGTTATCCCAGCGGCTCGAAGAGGTGTCCTTCCACGCGATCCGCAATCTTCGGCAGATCCTTCCTGGCGTGCTGCAGAAAATGCGGCGCGGCGCGGTGCGCCTCAAGTGCGGCGTCATCCTTGTACTGTTCATAGATGAAGAATCGGCGGGGTTCGGTCTTGTGCCGATGTACCTGGTACATCGAGCAACCCGGCTCCTTGCGGGAGTGTTCGGTCAGTTTTTCGAAGAGCGCAGTTACTTCAGCTTCGTGTCCAACTTTTGCCATCCAGGTGACAGCCAGCACCACCATCTGCTTGCTCCTTGCACGGCAGGTCTGCCGGGGAAGGTCATTCTAGGCTTTCTTCGCCGCCACCTTCAACTCCGTAATAAAGTCGTCCACCAGGATGGTGTGGTCGCGGTCTGGACCGGTGGAAATCATGCCCACTCTGGCGCCAGCCTCTTTTTCCACGAATGACAGGTATTCGCGCGCAGTCTTCGGCAGCTTGTCGTAGTGAACGATCCCTTCGGTGGAAGTGCGCCAGCCGGGAAGCTTCTCGTACATGCACTCGATCTTGTCGAAGTCGCAGGCTTGCGCCGGCGGCTCATCGGTCTTCTTCCCATCGATCTTGAAACCCACGCAGACAGGAATCTCAGCGAGTTCGTCGAGCACATCGAGCTTGGTAACGACCAGCCAGTTGGTGCCATTAATCATTCCGGAGTAACGCAACAGCGGCAGGTCGAGCCATCCAGTGCGGCGTGGGCGTCCGGTAACAGCCCCGTACTCGTTGCCGCGTTTGCGCAGGTTGTTGCCGGCATCGCCTTTCTCCTCCGTGGGGAACGGTCCCTCTCCCACGCGCGTGCAGTATGCCTTGGTAATGCCGATGACGGAGTTGATGGCGTTCGGTGCGATCCCGGTGCCGATCACAGCTCCTCCAGAGGTGGCGCTGGAGGACGTCACAAACGGGTAGGTGCCGTGGTCGATGTCGAGCATCGTGCCTTGCGCACCCTCGAAGAGAATCGATTCGCCCTGCTTTAATGCCTTGTTCAACAGGATGGCGGTGTCTGCCACGAACGGAGCAATCTTCTCAGCAGCCTGGGCATATTCGGCGTACATCTTGTCAGGATCGACCGGCTCGGAGTTGAAGAGCGCGTGGACGATCATATTCTTCTCCCGGACCGCGTTCTCAATGTGCTTCTTGAGCAGCGTGGAATCGAGTAGGTCGGCGACGCGCAAGCCGCGGCGTCCCATCTTGTCTTCATAAGCAGGGCCGATGCCGCGGGATGTGGTGCCGATCTTGACCCGTCCAGGAGCATTCTCCGCCGCCAGTTCAATCATGCGGTGGTAGGGGAGAATGACGTGGGCTCGGTTGGAGACAAAGAGATTCCCGTCGACGTTTACGCCGGCTTCGCGCAAGGCGCCGACTTCCTTAAGAAACGCAAGCGGATCGAGAACGACCCCGTTGCCGATGACGCTGCGACATCCGGCGCGCAGCACGCCGCAAGGCACGAGCTGGAGAATGAATTTCTTGCCATTGATGATTACGGTGTGGCCGGCATTGTGTCCGCCGGCATAGCGGGCGACGACGGAGAAGTTCTCCGACAGTACGTCGACGATTTTGCCTTTGCCCTCATCGCCCCACTGGGCGCCAACGATCACCGCAGTCTTGCCTTTTTTCAATTCCAGGCTCCGGTTCAAGAGATTACGCACACACACTGCATCGCAACCGCGTTTGCACACTTCTCAACCGCGGGCAGGCTTGCGAAGGTTACTGGGATAAGAGCGGAGAAGACGTGTACGAGGTATCTTATCGTGTCAGCGGAGTGAATAGCAACGAAAGGAAGAGATAGCCTTAATCTAAGTCGATTTGGCACTTCTCAGCGATCTCTGCGGAAGTTCTCGGCGGACTCAGCGGTAAAAAGACTACCGCAGCGAACGCGAAGGATACGTAGAGATCGCGGACAGATTTTGGCTTCGGTTGAGTTACATTGTTTGTCATGCCCGCGCACTTCACTCCCGAACTTTTCCGCTTTCTTACCCGACTGAAGCGCAATAACAAGCGCGAGTGGTTTCAAGCTCGTAAGGAGGAATATGAAACGCATGCCCTCCGGCCCGCGGTGCAGTTCATCACGGATTTTGCAGCCCCGCTGTACGACATTACCCCCTACCTGATGGCGGATCCGCGAACGTCGCGCGGCTCCCTATTCCGTATCTACCGTGACACGCGGTTTTCGTCCGACAAGCGCCCATACAAGACGCATGTCGCGATGCGATTTTCGCATCGTGGAAAGGACGTACATTCGCCCGGTTTCTACCTGCATCTGGAGCCGGGAGGCTGTTTCGCGGCATCAGGGCTGTGGCATCCAGAGCCCCACACTCTGCTGAAGGTGCGGACTGCGATGGTCGAGCGCGGCGACGAGTGGCGTTCGATCCGCAAGCTGCTGAACTGGGACGACGCCACAAAGCTATCGCGCCCGCCGCGCGGATTCCCCAGCGAGCATGAATTCGTGGATGACCTGAAACTCCGCGACTTGGGCACCGCCATCGAATTCACCGACGCACAGGTGTGTAGTCCGAAGTTCATGGCGACGTTCGCCATGGCATGTAAAAAGATGTCGCCACTGGCGCAGTTTCTAAGTGGGGCTCTAGGTTTGCCGTTCTGATCAAATCTCACCCCAGGTGGGTTCGGATAATCCCTCAGTTGATTCGGCTCTCGGAGGCGTCATCCCGAAGCGCCCGCGTTTTTACCAGCGGGCCGAGGGATCTCCCGTGGCACTCATTACCGTGAGATCCTTCGCTTCGCCTGAAAAACGGCTCCGCTCAGGATGACGCCGTGAAAGTAAGAAACAACATTGAACTCAAAGGGCCTTCGGAGACACCCGATTGTCCGTCGAGCTTAGCTCGACGCTCTTATTGCTGCCCCTCCTGCTTGTGAATCTCCTCGAGCCGCTTCTTCAGATACTCGCGATATTCCTTCTGGAGCGCCGGGTCTTTGGGCGATCCATAAATCTCCGATGACTTGTACTTTCCTTCATCAAATTTTTTCTTGGTCCATTCATCGTGGACGTGAATTTCGTCGGCACGGTCGAGCATCTCTTTAACGAATTGCGGCGGCACAAAATAAACGCCCTCGCGGTCTCCGAAGACGAGGTCTCCAGGCATGACGGTCACACCTCCGATGCGCACCGGGACGTTAATGCCAGTGAGCATCACGTTGCCAATAGGCGTGGGATCGGCGGCCCGAAAGTAGGCAGGCATATCGATTTCTGAGAGCCCATCGAGGTCGCGAACGCTGCCGTCGACAACGAGCCCTCCGCCATGCGTGGCTTTCATGACGTAATAAAAGAGGTTGTCGCCGACGATGGTGCCATCGACTTTCTTGCCGAACAGATCCACGACGAGCACGTCCCCCGGTTGAAGCATGTCGATCGCGAACTGATTGCTGAGGTGCGGCAGTCCGCGCTCTTTGGCCTTGGATTCAGCGACGTTATCCACGTCGTCGCGCCGCGGCATGAACTGGACGGTGAACGCACGTCCGACCATGGTTTTGCCTGGGTGAAGGATCTGAAACCCGTCGGCGTACTGGTTGTTGTAGCCCTTTTCCTGCAGCGTAGCCCATACTTCCTCGGCGGACATGCCGCGGGCGCGCTCGATCATAGAATCGGGAACTTTAGGGCGTCCATCGGGAAGCCGATCGAAAGGAGACTTCGCCGTGTATTCGACCAAATCCTGCTTGGAGAAGTTGAACAACTGAGCGTAAGCGAAGGTTGAAGCGAGAAGAAAAGCGGCGCAGATTGCCTTGGCGAACTTTGTAATAGCTGCGCGTGTGTCCATGCTTTGGAGCCATGTCATTGGAAGAGTCTCCTGAAGAGCAGGATTTTTCGAAATCACTATTGCCAGCGAGCTTACAATTCTATGTCGCAATCAAAGGTTTGGCGATGTTCACCGTTCAGTTGGCTATGACATCGAGGAAGTTACACGCCGTGGAAGAGCGGCCCTTCAAGGGCAGTGTTCGTGGCGGCCGAATGATCGGGGCTTTAGCCCCAGTGGTCGTCGTTTTCGCTTCAAGAACCCATACTGACCAGGATCAATGAATGAGCAAAACAACGAAAGGCATCGATCGACGTGACATCCTGAAAACCTCGGCTCTTGCCTTGGGAGGCGTACTGCTAGCGGAATCTGCCGAGGCCTATCCGAAGGCCGTCAATACAAACTCCAGCCCATCAACTCTCAAGATCACCGATCTGCGCGTGGCCACCGTGGTAAAGCCGGGGCCGAGCCCTTGCCCAATAATTCGCATTGACACAAACCAGGGACTGTACGGACTAGGAGAAGTGCGCGACGGCGCGAGTCCAACCTACGCTCTATTTCTAAAGAGCCGCATCGTAGGCGAGAATCCGCTCCAACTCGACAGAATTTTCCGCAAGATCAAGCAGTTTGGCGGACACGCCCGGCAAGGCGGCGGCGTGTGCGCGATCGAAATGGCTCTCTGGGACATCATGGGCAAGGTCTACAACGCTCCTGTCTATGTGCTGCTCGGAGGCGGAAAGTTCCGCGACAAGATCCGAATTTATGCCGATACCACCGAGTCAAAAGATCCGAAGATTTATGCGCAGCGGATGAAAGAGCGCAAAGACGTGTTTGGCCTGACCTGGCTCAAGATGGATTTGGGCGTCGAGATGGTTTCGGACACTCCCGGAACTGTGACCAATGCCACCGATCTCGATCAGTGGCGCGCCAACCAATTGCCACACCCACTGCTCGGAATGGAAGTGACCGACAAGGGGATTGCGATGCTGGAGGAATACGTTGCCGCGGTACGCAGCGCCGTGGGTATGGAGATTCCCCTGTCGATGGATCACCTGGGACACCTGGGCGTGAAGTCGATCATCCGGCTGGGCAAGGCGTACGAGAAGTACAACCTGTCGTGGATGGAAGATGTGATTCCATGGCAGTACGCCGACCTTCTACGAGAGATCGCTGAGCAGAGCCCGACGCCGATCCTGACAGGAGAAGACATTTATCTCAAAGAGCCATTTCGTGTTCTGTGCGAGAAGCACGCCGTGGGCAAGATTCAACCCGACCTGGCGACTGCAGGCGGAATCCTCGAGACGCACAAGATTGGCGACATGGCCGAGGAGTTCGGAGTGCCGATGGCAATGCACTTTGCAGGAACTCCGGTTTCATGCATGGCCAACGTGCACTGCGCAGCCGCAACTCTGAACTTTCTTGCGCTCGAAAATCACTCGCTCGATGTCCCCTGGTGGTCGTCTATGGTTGAAGAGGGAGTGAAGACACCGATCGTCAATCACGGATGGATCGACGTCCCGGACCGTCCCGGACTAGGCGTGACGCTGAATGAAGATATGGTGAAGCAGCATCTGGCGCCGGGCACGGGATATTTCGACCCAACTCCGCAATGGGATCAGGAGCGCTCGTGGGATCGATTGTGGAGTTGAGCGATTGACGTATTAGCATCCTCTGGTTTTCAATGAACAATCTCGTGGCCCAGCACTCAGAAACCGGCAAATTGTCAGGCGCGTCGGCAACAATCCTCCGCCCATACATGCCTGAACTCGATACCATCCGCGGTATCGCTGTGCTCGGAGTGCTTTTCCTCCACTTCTTCTTCTGGCAGTACGGCAAATTGTCGTTCAGTGGTCCGGCTCGCGCATTCCTGAATCTCACGCAACCTGGCGGACTCGGGGTCAACCTGTTTTTCGTGCTTTCCGGCTTTCTTATCACCGGAATCCTGCTTGATTCGAAGGACCACCCCCACTTTTATCGGCGGTTTTACACGCGGCGCGCTCTTCGCATTCTTCCGGCGTACTACACGATTTTGATTCTGCTTTTGTTATTGCGGTCGAGTTCTGTGGTATTCGTCGGAATGAGCTTCATTTACTTGTCCAATCTCACTCCTCTCTTCGGAGTCACCTGTGACTACGGCCCACTCTGGTCTCTTGCGGTCGAAGAACACTTTTACATCCTCTGGCCCACTGTTGTCCGGAGACTAAACGCGCATGCCGTAGCGTGGGTCGCTGGCTCGATCATGGTGGTTGTTCCCATCCTGCGCGTGATTTCTTTTTTCGCAGGGTGGCGTCGTGGCCTTGATTGGTATACCTGGTTTGTCGCTGATGGCTTGGCAGCAGGCTGCTTGCTAGCCGCAGTTCTGCGCTGCAACATCAGTAGGATGAAAGCCAACCGCTTGTGCAGTTTCCTCTTTTTTTCGCCCACTCTGGCGGCCGTCATTGGCCAGCCGTACGGAATTCTCACCCGCACAACGCCCTCTCGGCGCGGCTCTTCAGCTGACTATCATCAGCACCTTCTTTGCCGCATTCATCCTGTTCGTTCTTATTGTCGGCACGAGTTCCGCCAAGCGCTACGTAAATTCCGCCATGCTTCGTTTCTTCGGATACATCAGTTACGGCCTCTACCTCGATCACTTACTAGCATTCCGCATGTATGACCGGATCTGCCGCATCTATTGTCCGCAGTTGATCCCTTCCAGCAATCATTTCGTGCTTGTTGTGCTCAAGTTCGTCGTCGCCGGTGGCGGAGCTGTCGCAGCCGCGTATATCTCGCGCCGCTTCTATGAAGAACGATTCCTGCGTTTGAAGGATTCTGTTCTACAGCCTGCAGCTGAAGCTGCAACTCTCCAGGAGCCTTCCGCTCCCATCGTCACGCCCTCTGCTGTTGCGTAGGCCAAGCGTTAGCGCGGCAATAAGGACAGGGCCTCAATCGACCAGGAGTTTTCTTGGATATTGGTAGGCCCGGCAGGAATCGAACCTGCAACCCTCGGATTAGAAATCCGATGCTCTATCCGTTTGAGCTACGGGCCCACACGACACAACTCTTTGATTCTACAACCCTATTGCAGAACTGTCCTCACTGGCTGTTGCACATGAAACGGTGCATCTGTGTCTGTTCTGTGTCTTAGCGCTTCAGCCTCACGTTGAGCGGCCTCACGTTTCTGAGTTGCTTCCTCGATTTTACGTGCTGCCACTTTCAGGTCAGCATCCGAGACGATGTTGTAGCGATCGAGCATGCTTCTCGTCTTGTGACCCGAAATCGTTGTTGCAACCCGCTCAGGAATGCCAGCACGGATCATGGTGCGTACTCCGGTCCGGCGAAGGTCATGCACCAGTAAATCGGGAGCACCTACCTCGTTGCGTACCCTGCGCCACGTCCTTCGGAAATCCTTGATGGGTTTTCCGTTGTCCCGTGTAAAAACGTAGTCGTCCGGCCCTTTTCCCGTGATGCACTGCTGGAGGAGAGCCGAAACTTCCTTCGTCATTACCACGGTGCGTCCTTCGTCGTTCTTCGTTGTTCCGACCTCCAGGTGGATGGTATTGGCGCCGATGTCTACTTGTCTGACCCGGAGGTTCCTGACTTCGCCCTTTCGCCATCCGAAGGTTGCACCCACTTCGAGCATTGCCCTGAGCCACAATCCGACATTGGCGCAAGCTTGGCAGAGTGCTTCGTACCGCCCATCCTCTACATAGCCCTTGCGGACGTTGTTTTCCTTTAGGTGGGGGATGTACGGTGCATTGAGGACCTTCAACGCACGACTACCCAGAGAGAATGCCCGCTTGAGTGCTGCAAGTTCGCGGTTGATGGTTGCATTCGCCGCCTGTTCCTTCTGTCGCCTGTCGATGTACTGGTTGATATGATCGGTCCTCAGGTTCGCCGCCCGCATATCCCCGAACACTGGCAACAGGTGCTTATTCCATCTGATTTCAGCGTCGATGAGGCTGCGTTTCCCGTTCACCCGATAGTCCCGAAGCATGTCCTCGGCGAGTTCACGGATGAGAATCTTCTCGGTCTTTGGTTCAATGAAGTTGTTGGTAGTGATCTGCGCGAGTTTGGCTTGCAGCATCTTTTCTGCCTTCCACTTCTTGTCTGTCTCCGTGGATTGCCTGAAGACCTTGCCGCTTCGCCGATACTGGATCCACCAATAACGGCTTCCTTCATGTTGGTAAAGCGATCCAGTACCCCTTGGCCGTCTTGCTTCTTCCTTCATTTCGTCTTTCCCCCTTTCCGCTGCTGGAGTACTTCTTGCAGCAATACCCGGATCATATTGCTAACGGTTCTAGTTTCTGTGGCTGCAAGGTCAGCGATTTCCTTGTGAAAGTCGGAATCTACCCTGATATGCAGCCACATGTGTTTAGGAGTTTTTCGCTTCATGCCGCGAAACGTATCACGACTTGATGCAAGCCGTCAACAGTTGCCCTTTCGAGAGTCGATAAACTTGTCGAGATCCTCTACGTCAAAACGCCACGCACCGCCATTGTCCCCAAAAACCACAGGGTTAAGCTTTCCATCGTGTACGAGTTCACGGATTTCCCATGGCGAGCAGTGGAAATAGTCGGCGGCCTGTTTCGTCTTGAGAAGCCGCCTCTGGATTGGTTGGTTCATTTGCCCTCAGTAGTAGTTTGTTTCGTGAAAGGCGTTCCCCTTACCCTGCCTTCGTACACCAGCGGGTAATTGTCGCCATAGTAGTGTTCAACGGCACGTTTTAACGGACGGTAAGCAGCCTCCAACACGTTGCGCGATCGGGGGGGAATTTACGTCTTCGTAGCAGCGGAAGTAAAGAAACTCCCCAAGCTGGTCGGCGAGCGCACAAACCGAGTCTGCTGCAGTTCTCTCCTCCGGCAGAAGTAAATTTCTTCATCGTTCAATCTCCGAGAGACCGGGGTAGACTACCCCATTGGACAGACACGATGGACTTGCTTCAAAGTCGGAATTAAGCAGTGTGACAATTCTTTTCGCCGCTATCCGTGCCGACTTCAGAACTTCGGCGGATTCCTGAGACACGGCTTCTAACTCAAGACCGTCGATGTTTTCGCCCGCCTCGAATGCAGCACGGCGAATGTTGGCCAGTTTGACGTCTGGCGGCTCCTGCATCATTAACATTGGTGCTCCTTGTTTGAAAAAAGGGGACGCGACTCAACGATTACTCGTATTCCCGCTACGCTGAGGTCTGATGGATTGATTACTGCTTCAACGAGTTTTACTGCGGAGGATGGGCCCTGGTGGGCCTGTCGTGTCGCGCATGTTCTATTGCTGTAGGGCGACAGCAACAGCAGCTAGGTCCACAGGACTGAGGTTCTGTAGGATTTGGTTTTGGGTCCGGGTTGTCTTGGTTCCGGTCTGATCGGTGAGTTTACTCAGCGCAAGAATCGCTTTGACGGCTTGTTCTTGAACGGGACTTAATGTTTGTGTCGTGCTCATATCCCTCGTCGTGTCTCATGTTTCGCCCGCCTCCCACGTCGGGGTTAGGTTGATGTTTCCGGCATGGGCTCCCAGCCACGCCGCGATTTGTTCTATATGTATTTAGATGCCCAAAACTGTCTTTTGGTTGTTTTTGTAACTTGACATGGCTACTAAATATGTGGTTAATCATTTCCTCTATTTCCAGTATGTGCTCGTTTGGCAGTGCTGTCAAGAAGTTTCGAGAAAGTCTAGTAGTAACCTAGCTGCAGGTAATTATTCCCTGACTCGCACTTAGTAGGTGATCTTCCTACCTACCCACTCCTAAGTTAATTCTGACACAACCTTGTCGGAGGACGGATGTGGATGATCGTGAAATCACATTGATGTGTGACTCTGCTCACTGAGTTGACTAATCTCATGTGGTTACGACTAACCGAGTGTCTTGACTTTGCGAAACTTACGGCGTATCGATCAGGAATGATTTGTTACTTCATACCGAAAGGAATCATCATGCAAGACCAGAAAGCAATGAACGCGGTAGCAAAGAAGTTAGTCCGGGAGTTGAGACGCTTGCACCCCACCAAGGCCGAACTCCGAAGAAGGCAACGCGAAAGCGATGTATTGGACCAGTTGTTGAATGAATTGAGACTTTGTGATGCCAATCACAGTCCGTGCCAGAACTGACCGCAAGATCGTGGAACTGGCCAGCGCGTTGGCTTGGTCAATCAAACAGCGGCTCGTTACTTCTTCGGCGATGCGAATCCACTCGGAAAGCGCATGCTAGTAAAGACAACCCTCGGTTTCCAAGACTTCGTAGTCATCGGGGTCGTGGCGGATTCCAAACACCGCAGCGTGCGAGAGAAGCCCCAGCGACGATTTTACGTTCCGTTTTTCGATCCCATTGGTGAACCTTTCTCCTCTCAGGTCCTGGTCCGCACCTCAGGGGATCCAGCCGCTGCTGCGTCGACGATTCGCGCTGCCGTGAAACAGGTGGCTGCGAATCTGCCACCTTTGGACATTGAAACCATGAATGAGCGAATTGCGGAATCGCTCACCACAGATCGCACGGTAACCGAACTATCAGGAATTTTTGGTCCCCTTGCGACGATTCTGGTGTGCATTGGCCTTTATGGAGTGATGTCCTATACGGTCACAGGCCGCACCGATGAGATCGGAATTCGTATGGCGCTCGGGGCGCAGCGCAGGAGCGTTCTTTGGCTCATTCTGCGCGAATCGCTATTGCTGATTGTCCTCGGTGTAGCCATCGGATTGCCCGCAATTTTTGCAGCAGGCCAGTGGATCGCGAGTTTGCTGTTCGGAGTAAAGCCTGCAGATATCGCAGCCCTCGCCTCGGCAGGGGCGATATTAGTTGGCGCGGGTATTCTCGCCTGTTACATTCCTGCATATCGTGCTACGCGCGTCGAGCCGACAGTCTCACTGAGATACGAATAGAGAAGCCAAATATCCTGATTTCACTCAAAATCCCCCCGGCAGGGGTTTTGAGTGCTAACGCCTTCCATGAGAAGGCCGGTCGGAGTCAAGGGAATTCTGGATTCATAGTGAGTTCTTGGTTCTTTTCGCTGACAAAGTTCTTTTCCCACCGAGTAGCCACTGTCGCCATGCTTCCATTCGCACTCTCGAGGAGCGA
>DATFQQ010000319.1:0-2053 GCA_035264195.1 Candidatus Sulfotelmatobacter sp.
CTGACCACCATCACCTTGCTCAGGAGGCAACAGTGGCTGGCTTCGAGAATACCGCTTTCCCTGCATTCCTCAACTCGCAGACGATTCCAAGTTTGTGCATAAGGCAATGCGCGAACTGGAGTTCTTTGGCGAGTTCTGCGACCTGACCATCGTGGAGATGCAATGCGTTCTCCTCATGGCCGAATACTACAAGCGGTCCGCTGCTCGGGCGACTGGTCGCGCGTGTTTCCCATCTTGCGCTCAAGAACGGCCATGATCGCGTCGAGCCCTGGGGGCATCTGTGCCTCGCCTGCCACGGCTTTTCGGCGCTGGTCACGGGGCGGCGCGGCTCCGAAGAGCGCTCGGTCCTCTTCGACGTCGGACCCTCCGCCGAGGTCACGAGGCTCCGACGTTGGTGAAGAATTACCGTCGCCCAACAACGACGATCATAAACGTTCCCGGCTTAGCCTTCGGACGCTCTCCTGCCTTCGCTTCCTCAAACTCCGCGGTCGGCAAATAGATTTTGCGCGCCTCATTATCTATGTCCATGGTCTTGGTGCCGAGTCCGGTGGTCACCGTCTGGCCAGTCTCCCACTTGCCACCTCTGTCGTCGACAACGCTGAGCTTACCTTCGCGAGTGCTGGCGAACGCCTGATTACCATCCCAGCGTGTGGCGTCCACCCCGGCAGCAATGGGAAAATCAACCACCACCTTGCCGTCGTCTGTGCTCATTACGAGCATCTTCTGCGGTTTACGGCATCCGATGAAGAGTCTGTGCTTCTCCGTATCGATGGCCAAGCCGACGGGCGAACCTCCGGGAGCGACCGGCCAGTGCGCCAGCACTTTCCGAGCCTTAAGGTCAACCACTGCGACTTTGTCCTTGTCTTCCAGATTGACATAGACCTTGCCGTCTCCGTCCGCCGCCAGGTATTCGGGCTTGCCGCCTAGTTCAATCGGCGCATCAATCACTGCCGTCTTGGGATCAGCGTCTGCCTTGAGGGTGACGAGCACACCAGCATCTCCGGCAGCAGCCAGCACCAGACCGGTGCTCTTGTCATAAATAATGCCGTCGGTATCGTCTTTTGCAGCCACCGTTCCGAGGACTGCGTCGGTATTGAGATCAAAAATCACGATTGAGCCGGCACCGTCACTGATGAATCCGCGTCCGAGTTCCGGAACCAGCGCCACGCCGTGATTGTGCTTCTGGCCGGGAATGTCGGCGATCATCCTGCCGGACTCCGCGTCGATGACCATTGTGTGCGTGCTGCGCGGAACGTAGAGGCGGTGACTCTTCGCATCGACCGTGATGTAGTCGAAGCCGCCCTCTCCGCCAACATGAAACGTCTTTTCTACAGCCCATTCTCCCTGAGCGAAAGCGCGTGCGCTGAGAGTGAACGAAGCTGCCACGATCAGCAGCCAAGAAAACAGGTTCCGAATCGACATGAGGCCTCCCGGAAACTCGATATGCGCATTCCACGTTGCCGCAAAACTACTTGTTCACACTAGACGATGAATATGAAAGGAACCTGAAGGCAGTTGGCGATAAATCGCCTCTCTGACAATGTCGGCGGTGTCAAGCACTTTTTGAGCGTACTACTCCGTGCACTCCGAAGAGCGCGCCATTTCGCTCTAGTTGAAAAACAATTGCCATTGCCAACCAAGGCTCGCTCGTAATCAATTCAGGTCAGATTGTCGATCCGACCCATGCATCTCTTCGGTCACAACTGCGATCATGATTACTACTTCGGACTCCCCGAAAAGGGGAGCGGGACGCCCAATCAATTACTCGGTGTTCTACTGCACACCATAGCGATTTCCGGGCTGTCCCACGTACGAACCGAACTTCTTCCATTGCTCGTAATCCCATCCCTTGCGCCACATCCAGTACAAGCGAACGGCCAGCTTCCGAGCCATGGCAACCTTGGCGGTCTTTCGTCCTCGCCGCAGCATTAGGTGGTGATACTTGCTGCGCCATTCTGGCAGACTGCGCACTGTGACCTGGGCCCGCTTCCACCAGCAAGAAACGCACGATCGAACTTCCCTGTTTGGTGATGTGCCCCAGGCGCCGCCGATT
>DATFQQ010000320.1:0-6463 GCA_035264195.1 Candidatus Sulfotelmatobacter sp.
TGCTCCGAAGTTGGACCGGCTGGCATTGCTTTACGAAGGAATCTTGACCGCAACCGTTCGAGTACAAAGCGGACGTCAGCAGGTTCAGGATCCGGAGAACTTCCGCTCCCGAATGAAACAGGCGTTGCGAGAAATCGCTTCAGCCGCTGCTCGCAAGGGCTATAGCGCGGAGGATGTGCAGGAAGCGAATTTCGCCGTCGTCGCATTCCTGGATGAGTCAGTCCTGACATCGGATCCCTGCGCGTCCGAATGGGCACAAAAGAGTCTTGGTGAAGATCTGTTCGGCCAACGTTCCGCAGGAGAAGTGTTCTTCAAGCGGCTGGAGACACTGCGGGCCAACCGCGATTCAGCGAGCCTGGCAGAAGTGCTCGAAGTCTATTACCTCTGTCTGCTGCTCGGATACGAAGGCAAGTTCGCCGGCGGGTCCAAAGCAGAACTGCAGCTCCTGATGACAAATCTGCGAGATCGCATTGAGCGGGTCTTTGGACGCAATCCTGAATTTTCTCCGGATGGCGCCTTGCCCGACGAACCGGTTGCAATTGCATCGCTGGCCGATCCGCTCAACGTGCAAGTAAAGCTGTTTGCGCTGGCAGCGTTCGTTCTGGCAGTGCTGTGTTTTATGGGTTTCTCGCTGCATCTGAGTTCGAAGTCGTCGGATGTTCAGCAGGCGATTCACGAGAGATTGAGTCGATAGGTAGCGGCTATGAGCCTGAGCAAAATTTTCGGGTTGATGCTCCTCTTCTTCTTCTTCGAAGCGGTGGTCGCCGTCGTCGTTACGTTTGCCTATCCGAATGAAAGTGTCTTTGTCGCTTGTGTTGCAATGACGGCGCTCGCTCTTGGAGTGTGGGCTGTGGTTGCCATAGTAGCGCGTCTGCTATCGCGCCCAAGAACTCCTCGGCCAGCAACCCCAAAAGTAGCCACGCCCGTTGCGGCGCGTGTTGTTGTCGCCGAGGACAGTTTCAGCATGGAACTCGGTGGTCTAGTTGCCGAAGCCAATCGGCGGCTCGCCGCGACCCTGCCAGTCAATCAGCAAGGCGAGGTGCCGAGCATCTCAAACCTCCCACTCTACATAGTGGTCGGAGGCGAAGGAACCGGGAAAACGAGCGCGATCCTCAACTCCGGCATTGACCCTCGATTGCTGGCTGGTGAAGCCGCTCGCGAGGGTAACGTGATTCCGACTCGGCTCTGCAATTTGTGGTACGCCGAGGGCGCGGTGTTGGCGGATTTCTGCGGACGCGTGCTGACGCAGGAATCTGAGAACTGGGAGCGCGCCTTACGCGTCTTCAGTCAGCCGGTCCGCATTCCGCGATGGAAGCGGATACTTCTGGGCACGCAGAGCCAACACCTGAATCTGAAGGGCGTAGTTTCGGTCTGCGATGCGAGCCAATTTGTGAAAGCAGGAGATCCCCAGCGCATGGCTGCATTCGCGCGAACACTTGGGGACCGCCTGCAAGCGGCGGGCTCGATTCTCCGCCGCGAGTTTCCCGTCTACGTGCTCTTTAGCAAGTGCGATGCGGTCCAGTGCTTCTCTGAATTCTTCGCTCACCTCAGCGAGCCGGAAGGCAGACGGCTGCTAGGTGCAACACTTTCATCGCAAAGAGTACGGCATGACACGGCCGATATCTACTCAGATCGCGAGGGCAAACGGCTCACCGAGTATTTCAACCGTCTGTACATGTCACTGGCGGAGAAGCGGCTCGTGTTTCTTGCCCGTGAGGATGCGACAGCAAAGAAATCAACCGCGTACGAGTTCCCGCGTGAACTTAAGAAGATCCGCGGTGATGTCGTTCAATTCCTGCTGGACGTATTCCGGCCTAATCCTCTGCAGGCTGGCCCCAGGCTTCGGGGCTTCTATCTTTCCGGACAGCGCTGGGTCGCCAGAAACACAAGTCCCATCGCCGACGGCACCATGGCCGGTTTCACTGTCATGCCGCGGCGAGCGGACGCGACCATATTGTTTGGTTCGAAGCCCGTGCAGTCTCCGGCGGGGCGTCCATCTGGTGGTTCTGGGATGATCGCGAAGTGGACTTTCCTCACTGAACTATTTCACGACGTCATCTTGAAAGATCGCGCGGGCTATATTGCGCCTCGCATCAACACTCGGGATCAGGGACTGAGAAATCTCGCGTTCGCGGGAGTGGGCGCGTTGTGCTTGCTGTTATGTCTCTTATGGGCAAATTCCTGGCGCCACAATCGCGAACTGCTGAATGCGGTGCAGGGAACTGTGCAGAACGTTCACCGATACCGGGCAGAAACGACGACGGGTGAGGCTCTGACGGATTTGGATGCGCTGCACTCACCGTTGGAGACGTTGCTTGACTACGATCGGCACGGTCCTCCGATTTCTTATCGTTGGGGTCTCTATTCCGGTGCAGAAGCTACGAATGCGCTCTCGGGCCTGTATTTCGACAAACTCCGAACTCTTATCCTCGATCCATCAACGTCCTCGTTGGCAACTCTTTTCCTAGGCTTGAACTCGAGTGCGCCAGTAGCAGACGACGTTTATGCCCTGTTGAAAACCTACCGCATGATTACTTCCGGGGAATGCAAACCGGAGGGCGAATTCCTAGGAAACACCCTGCTGCCAATCTGGACGCACGCTGGTGCTGTTCTTTCTTCTGATGAGAACGTACTCGCCACCCGACAACTTCAGTTCTACGTTTCTGAGCTTCTGCTCCGCAACCCGTACCAACCCCCAATTTCAGAAAATGCCGCTGCGGTCAGGGCCGCGCAGGATTATCTCGGCCGGTTCAACGGTCCCGACAAGCTTTTGGGAGCGATTGTCCAAGACATCGATAAGAACCGACCGGCAGAAATACTCGGTGCGTATGCTCCGGGTTATGCCGGCGTTCTTTCGGGTCCCGTCGCGATGGAAGCCGCGTATACCCATGACGGCTGGGCCGCGATGATGGATGGAATTCAGAGTCACAAGTTGAATTCTTCTGGTGAAGCTTGCGTGGTAGGGAAACAAGCAGGCGCGGTTGCTGGTCTCACCTTTACGAGCGAGAACGAACGGCGGGTCCAGGACCTGTACGTACAGAACTACATCCAGCGATGGAGATCGTTCGTTTCCGACCACCACATAGAACCATTTCGCAGCGCCAGCGATGGCGCGCAAAAACTGAGCATCTTGGCCGATAACAATCGCTCTCCCTTGCTGGGACTCATCTACATGACGTCGCACAACACCGACTTGGTTCCGGCAAGTGTGCTCCCCACACAGGTCACTCAGAAGATTGAGGCGACGAAAGACACGCTGAAAAAGGGCTTTACAACACTTTTCGGCAAGAACGGACCTGCCGCAGCTCAATCTGTCACAGATACCGTTGCTGCTCCGGTGTCTGGAGCCAACGATATCGAGCTGGCGTTCTTGCCGTCTCGGGTAATCGTCGATCCTGCTAATCGTGAAAAGTGGATCAATGCTGCCAACGGACCCTATGTCCAGGCGCTACAGGAGTTAGGCAGTTCGCTCTCAGCGTTACCGCCGAAGAACGATCCGAAGGATCCTGTGAACCAGCAAGCCTTTGATCGAGCCAACAAAGCTCTTGCCGGGGCGACGGCTGCCTACAACACACTCGGTGCGATGATTCCGAATTCATCGTCGGGAGTAGATCTCGACTTAAAGGCATTGCTCAAGGAGCCAATTACCTTCGCAGGCAGGGTAATCGCTTCCGTGCCCATTCCGCCGCCACCACCGGACATGATGATTCCGATCCGGAGGAGTGTTAATCAGTCAGCGAAGGTTCTCTGTGACAGTACGGAGGCATTGCGGTCGAAGTATCCTTTCAGTTCGACCGCGACGCAGGAGGCTACGCTTCAGGACATCGCCAGCGTTTTTGCGCCACAAGTCGGGGCGCTGGCACAGTTTGCGCAATCTCCGGACGTTCAGAAGGTTTATCAACACCAGGGTGCAGTTTGGGCTCCCAATCCGGCGATTCAAGGCGACTTCTCTCAGCCATTTCTTGCGACTCTGAATTCTTTGTCCGGGTTTCAGACCGCACTCTATCCCGATCCGGCCGGGAATCCACACTTCGAGTACACGGTGACTTTAGATGGAACCGGGCATCTGTCATTTGATCTGGACGTCGACGGCCATGCTCTCTCGTTTGGTCACAAGAAGCCACATCCTTCTGCAAGATTGGTCTGGCCACCGACTACCAATCAACCAACTAAGCTGGCAGTAAAAGCCGGACAGCAGTTGAACTTAGAAGAACAAGGTAACTGGGGTTTGTTTCGATTGCTTCAGGTGGCAGACAAGCAGGAAGGCAGCTTGTTTGTTTTCAGCACGATCCGTCTTGCCAACGGAAATCAGAATCCGTTACAGGATGGACACGGCAATCCCGTCCAAGTTCAGGTTCATCTCGACTCGGCGGCCGCGAACGTCTTCAGCAAAGGGTACTTTGGAAAACTTCGTTGTGACAACTTCACCGGGTGGGCACTCCGGTGAGAAACCTTAACTTGCCTATGCAAACTGTGAATTTGCGCTCGGGGACGAATTGTTGGAAATCTGTGGAAAACTGTGCTACCATCCCCGCCCAGTTCGCTGCTTCGTGGGCCCCTACTCGTAGTCTTCCCCGGGAGTTAAAACATGCCTAAAGAGAGTCTTCAGAAGAAGATCGGACGGGTCCGTCCACCTCGCGTACAAATCACTTACGACGTTGAAACGGGCGGAGCTATTGAGAAGAAGGAGTTGCCCTTCGTAGTCGGCGTGCTTGCTGATCTATCGGGGCAGCCTGACAAACCGCTGCTTACAGTCAAAGACCGGAAATTTGTCGAGATCGACCGCGATAACTTCGACAAAGTCCTGGCTAAGACAGAACCTCGGCTGGCCTTCAAAGTCGATAACAAGCTGAGCAACGATGACACGAAGATCGGCGTCGAGTTGAGGTTCTCCAGCATGGAGGACTTTGAGCCGCAAAACGTGGTGGAGCAAGTAGAACCGCTCCGTAAGTTAATTGAATTGCGGCGCAAACTATCCAACCTCCGCAGCAGTCTGTACGGCAACGACAAGCTGGACAAGATGCTGCAGCAGATTTTGAACGACGATCAGGAACTGAACAAGCTTTGCAGCGAAGTCGGTCTGCCAGATAGCGGGTCGGGAAAGGGGAACTAACATGGCCGAAGCAGCAAAACCCTTAGGCTCAATAAGCACCACAGTTGAGGACGGAAGCCTTCTGGATAAGATTCTCCGGGAAGGGCGATTGGCTCCTACTGAAGAGGAGCGGGAGACAGCCACGCAGTGGGTAGAAGCGTTAGTCGAGCAAGTCGTCACCAAAGAGATGAAGGTGTCGACCGATACCGAAGCCATGCTCAACGCGCGCATCGCCGCCATCGATCAGGCGCTGACCACGCAACTCAACGAGATCATGCACGCCGAGGCTTTTCAGAAACTCGAAGGGGCATGGCGTGGACTGAAGTATCTCGTATTTCAGACGGAAACCTCGACGATGCTGAAGATCAAAGTCTTCAACATTTCCAGAGGAGACTTGTTGAAGGACTTGCGCAAAGCGTCGGAGTTCGATCAGAGCGCGATGTTCAAAAAGATTCACGACGAGGGGTATGGCGTGCTCGGCGGACACCCGTTTGGCGCGCTTATTGGCGACTACGAGTTTGGCCGCCATCCTGACGACCTGGAGATTCTGGAGAAGATGTCGAACATCGCGGCAGCAGCGCACGCTCCCCTCCTCGCTGCGGCCAGCCCGAAGTTGTTCAACTGGGAGAGCTTTACCGAGCTTGCAGGCCCGCGGGACCTGGCCAAGATCTTCGACAACGACGCCTACATCCGCTGGAAATCGTTCAGGGAGAGCGAAGACTCGCGCTATGTCGGATTGGTGCTTCCGCACGTATTAGCGCGGCTTCCTTACGGCAAGGAAACAGCTCCGGTCGAGGCCTTCGACTTCGAAGAGAGTGTTGACGGCCGCGACCACAGCAAATACCTGTGGGCGAACGCCGCCTATGCTTTGGGCGCGAGGATCACCGACGCCTTCGCGCGCTACGAATGGTGCGCCGCAATCCGCGGCGTAGAGGGCGGCGGCCTGGTCGAAGGCCTGCCAACTCATACCTTTACCACCGACGATGGAGATATCGCGGTCAAGTGTCCGACCGAAATCGCCATCACAGACCGCCGTGAAAACGAATTCTCCAAACTCGGTTTCATTCCCTTGTGTTACTACAAGGGAACGGATCGTGCGGCATTCCTCGCCGCGCAGTCAACACAGAAGCCGACGGTCTATCTAAGCGATGATGCGAACGCGAATGCACGGCTTTCCTCCCAGCTGCAGTACATCTTTGCGGTGTCGCGCTTCGCGCATTACCTGAAGGCCATGATGCGGGACAAGATTGGTTCGTTTATGTCCCGCGAACAGTGCGAGCAATTCCTGAATCAATGGATTTCAAACTATGTCTTGCTCGACGATTTAGCCAGTCAGGAGCAGAAAGCAAAGTTCCCCTTGCGTGAGGCTCG
>DATFQQ010000321.1:0-3650 GCA_035264195.1 Candidatus Sulfotelmatobacter sp.
GATTTTTCGCCAATCGTCGGGCCGGGCCTATACTGGCGAAGCATGTCAACTCCCCAGGAACTTCTTCGAGCAATCGCAAAAGATGAGAAGAAGCGTGTTCAACGCTGTGAGTTCTACGACCGCAATGTATGCGATTTTGAATTTGCCGATTTTAAGGTACGGATCGATCCCATCAGCAAAAAGTATCGTGTTTCTGCACCTTTGATCCGCTCTGGTGCGCCGTTTACGAGCAAGGTCGGATTGCTCCGTGCCGGACACCCCGTATTCATCTGGGCGAACAGCGAGGCCATGTTGATTTCTGTTCGTGGAGAACTGCGAATACAGACCACCTGCTCTATCAACGCTTCTAACGCGGACAATTTCAGGCTCACGAAACTGGCGGTTGAGGGCTTGGGCTTTCCAGTCTTTGTCCGATCGGAGGTACAGCCGACAAAAGAAATGTTGGAGTTTCTTTCCTCCCTGGATGTACAACAGTCCGTTCAAACATTGCTCAGACGAGAGACGGATAGCCTGCACTTTAGGGTAGGCGAAGTAGCTCTATATGTTCTCCCTGATTCCGCAGAAGCGGCAAAGAACGCGATCGAAGTGTTGCTTAACTTCGTTGGCCCATTCCGCCCTCAACGTCAGCAGTGGGACTTGACTGGGCTTCCATCCGAGTTCAAACACTTGATTCCCTTCATCCAGAAATGGGCTGAGTCCGACGACAGTCTTCGATCAGATCTGATCAGTGAAGCTCGTGAGCCGTCCTTGCGTGAACTGATTGAAAACGTCGTTCCTCTTTTTGATTCGATAAACACATACTTGGACAGTTTCGGCGACGAGCTTCCAGAGGCTGCGATCGCGCTCCAGACACTTGTGGAATCCGCTGCGGAGGCTCAAATCAGCATAAAGGACAAGGGTGATCGAAACTAACTGTCGCAATCAGGCGTTAACACTCAAAATACAAGCCGGGTCGAGTTTTGATTTTTCGCCAATTGACTTGCAAGGAGCTGGGAGGAGTCGAACCATTCTTCAGGAGAAATTGCGGAGCTGAGCCCAGTCTTGTGAAATCGGAGCTTTGAGCACGCAGAACGTGACCGGTGCACCTTGCTCCAGGCCTTTCACGCCGTATGGTACTGTCAGATGCGTTACGAGAGTTGCAGAAGAGCACATCCAGGCGACGTCCGCCGGCTCGTAGTCGACCATCAGAGCGTTCGTCGCCACCAGATCACTGGGAAGCCAGTACCAGTCGCTCAACTGAGGGCTGACGACTAGGGGAAGCGACTTCTTGTCCCCGTAGATCTGCAGCGCCCCCGGAACACCGTAAAGCGCCGAGATAATGATCGTTCCAGTACGATCCGAGTTTGGGAGATTGCCATATATCGACTCGACCTGGTGTGCGACGTCCTCCCATCCGACACTGTCTTTGAACAACTCATTCTTGGAGTCGAGGCCGAGCGAGTGAATCCGATCCGGCGGCGTTATGGGAAGCGTCAGCTGAGCAAAGGTGACCAACTGGAGTACGCAGGCGACTACGACGGCGACCTCGAAACCAGTACGCAGCCTCGGCCGCTTGATGGCGCCGACCGCCACGAGACCTTGAGCGAGGGCGATCGGCACCGTACCGACCGCGTAGTAAGACTTGCCTACAAACAAGAAAAGGACAAGAGGGAGAAGGCACGCGATCCCGATGGGCCTCAAGCCGCGGTTGCGAAACAGTGACACCAATCCCGCCATCCAAAGCGGGATTAAGAAGAAGAGATAGACCACGATCAGGATCAGATTGGGGACAAAGCCACCACCGGAATCCTGATGGTTCACGATGTAGATAAGAGAAGGCTGGATCAGCGCTCCACACCACACCGACGCTCCATTCGGAGTAGATGGTAATCCGCAGCACTGGTTGCACTCCCCCTTTCAGTACGACGAGCCGAGCACAGTGTCTTCAAACGAGGTTTTCAACCTTCCTCCTTGTCTCGACGATGCATTGCCTCGGAGTTGACCTCGGCGTTTGGTGGAGAGGTTGCATCTCTAGCGCGTGCGCCAACACCTCTTTGTTCCACAAACTTTCTGGAACTATTCTTCCCTTCGGAACGAAGACAATATGAAAGGTCACTGCATCGAACCTGAAGAGACATGGAAATCCCCCGCGACCTCTCGACCCGTTCTGATGCTGAACTGTTGCGACTTGCGGCAGCTGGAGAGGAAGAAGCCTTCTTGTTCCTGTATGGAAGGCTAAAGGTGGGAATTTTTCGCTACGCGTTTTATATGACCAGCTCAAAGGTGAACGCGGAGGAAGTCACGCAGGAAGTTTTCATCACCCTGTTGAAAGAATCGCACAACTATCGGCAGGATCGCGGCGACGTCGCCGCTTTCGCCTTTGGCATGGCTCGTAATTTTGTGCGGAGAATCGAGCGCCGTGAGCGGCCGTACGAGGCACTCCCAGACGATAGCGCCCTGGCGACACTGTCTGGCAAACTCATCTCTGACACGGATGCGCTGCCGGTGCACATGATTCGTTCCGAACTCGCCGCGCGCGTGCAGGCCGCGGTGGCTTCGCTCCCAGATCATTATCGTCAGGTTGTCGTGCTCTGCGATCTCTGTGAGTTGTCGTATGCCGAAGCTGCTTCCCACCTGCGTTGTGCGGTAGGAACAATCCGGTCCCGCCTGAGTCGAGCGCACGCTCTCTTGGCAGAAAAACTAAGCCAACTCCGCGGCCCACAACCGGAGATAGGGGCGGCTGGCCCCGAAGGATGCCTCATATGACCTGCCACGAAGTTCGCTTGTACTTTGAGGATCCCTTTCGTACGGATGCGGAGTTCCCCCGCGAGGCTGAGCATCTCGCGCACTGTACCGCATGTGTCCGCTTCGTCGAAGCACGCCGCGAACTTGGAGCCGGGCTGCGCCTTGCTCGCGAGTCAGCCCCAAAACCTTCTCCGGCGCTCGATGCTGCTGTTCTCACGACTTACCGACGACGGATCACTGGCGATACGCTACTTGTCGAGTCGAGGAGACGCAGTTTCAAGGTAGTCTGCTGGACCACAGCAGCAGCCACAGCGCTGGCTCTTGCAGCCGCTCTTCTTCTTCATTCCTCCAGCAGACTAGAGACTTCGAATGCAAAGATAGAATCGGCGCGGCCGCAAATGCCGCCGGTTGCCCCTGTAAAAAGCATGAACTCAGTTCCCCGAACCAACGCTGCGTCCTCGTGGAAAACGCGACAGAATTCCGCTCGAGCGGCCAGACGGGCTCCGCAAGTGGCAACCACGAAGAGTCCGGCTTCGGAAGATTTTCGCAGCTTGATGTACTGTGACGCGCTCAGTTGCGGAGGAGCTTTGCAACTGATCCGTGTGCGATTGCCATCTTCGGCAGCTGCATTCGAGCAGGCTGCAGCGTCACCTGATAGAGCCATTTATGCGGACGTACTCGTTGGTTCAGACGGGATCGCCCGAGGCATTCGCGTCGTGCAGTGAAAACTTTCTGTTTGCATGAGGAGTGGAAATCCTATGAAGCGTCTTAAGCTTACGGTTCTGGTGTCAATTGCAAGCCTCGCGCTGAGCGCAACCGTGGTCGCGCAGGGCCCACAGGAATCCGGCACAATCCCGGCATCTGCCGCGATGCCTTCCCCTAAAGCCGCCATGCTCGGCATGCACATGGAAGACGGTATGGACGTT
>DATFQQ010000322.1:0-17058 GCA_035264195.1 Candidatus Sulfotelmatobacter sp.
CGTCTCCTCCGAACTCTGCCGTCTTGTACCACATGTAAGCCGTGACATAGTCGAGCGGAACGCCCTTGCCTTGCTCGTAAAGATATCCCAAGTCTATTTGTGCACGTGGATCCCCGTTGTTGGCGGCCAATTGGAGCCATCGCGCTGCGATTGCGTAGTCCCGAGGTATACCGGTTCCGTTAAAATACATCCACGCAAGGATCTGTTGACCTGGCGGATATCCACCCTCGGCGGCCTTCCGAAACCACTCGGCTGCCTGTGAATAGTTTTGAGGGATGCCCCTTCCGCGAAAATACAGGGTGCCTAGGTTGCACTGCGCTATTGGATTTCCGCGCTCTGCAGCATAGCGATACCAAACCATCGTTTGGCGCAAATCCCGTCGTGCGCCGTGTCCCTGCTCGTACATGACGGCTAGATTGTTCGCTGCTGTTAGGTTTCCCTTCTTCGCCGCCGCAGCGTAATAATCAAAAGCCTTTCGATAGTCACGCGGCATTCCTTCGCCACGTTCGTACAGGTAAGCCAGGGCAACTTCAGCTTCGGGTAAACCTTGATCGGCCGCTGCGTGGAGGAATTTGGCCGCTTCCGGGTAGTTTAACGAAACGCCGATGCCCGTCATGTACAAATGGCCAAGTTGGTATTCAGCCATTGCATCTCCGCGACCAGCTTGGTCGCGAAGGTTAGCAACGTCCAATAGGACATTCTTCGAGTAAGGCATTGGCTCTTCGCTACCCTGCTGGGCGTCGCCCGCCACCGTCAAAAGGCAGGAAGAGAACAACAGCAGACAAGTAAATGAAAGCTTTTTCGAGCTGTTGAACATGACGAAATCCCCATTGACTTCCGCGCGGGTCTGCCTCGGATGTGATGTTTGGCGACTTCTCCGCCCCTGTTACTGAGTGGTGAGAACAAGAGTTGGCATGCTGTTCGCACCTCCTAGTGGTGAATCGGCGCGCATGAGTACCGCTTCTTCAGGCAGAAAGCCGAGGTGTGACTGGAGCGCACTCTGGATTTGTGCGACCCCCCAATGCTCTTGCATGATTCCAGCGATGGAATGCTCGCGGTCACCGAGCAACAAATGCCCTAGTTCATGGGTAATGACGCAGCCCAAGACCATGGCTGTCTCGTTGATCCCTCTCTTGTCAGGCGGCACACGTGGCAAGTAGTCGTAGTGAACAACCGCGAGCTGGTGCGGCAGGAGAGCGTAACCGGAGACTGTGTCCAGAAACTCGTTTTGAACCGGCCCGGCCTTAATCGCTAGGAAAAACACCCGCCCTTGTCCCTTCTGGCATGCGTCGTTTCCGGTGGGACAGTCTCGCCATGTCACGTGCACCCCTGCGCGTGCAAGGATCCTTCCGGACTCTTCCTCAGCTCTTGCCAGTGTGGTGCGTTGGACTTGCCTAAAGTTGAATACCAGCACGGTAATGGCCAGGTCCTCCTTCGGGTCCACGCCAAATACAGTTGGAGGAACAAATACGCCAAGGAGAAGTGACATTCTCAGAAGTTGACTCAGTTTGCATTGGCGCGTTTTCGCTCGCATTTGGACTCTCCCGCGTGCACGATTTGCGCTGACGTTCCGGGAGAATCGAGCGAATTCAGGAATTCGGCAATGCTTGCCGGATCCTTTTCAGGTAGTTTCCAGATAAGCAGTCAACTCATTGACAACGCAGTGCTTGCTTTTGCACTAGAACCGCGCGGTCGAACCGCAGAAGCCGCGGACGTGCTAAACTTGCAACCCAACCGGTGGGGTATTTCCGTGCCACAGATTCGACGTCAACCGGATAAGGTGTGTTTTGGCGCGTACGAAATCCACCTGCCCACCCAAGAAGTCTTCAAGTACGGATCACGAATCAAACTCCCGCCGCAGGCCTTCCGGGTCTTGCAAACGCTTCTAGATCGTCCTGGGCAACTTGTCACTCGTGAGGAATTTCACCGGGCTCTCTGGCCTGCGGACACATTCGTAGACTTTGAGCATGGCCTGAACAATGCCATCAAGAAGATTCGTGACATCCTGAGCGACTCGGCAGACGCGCCGCGCTACATCGAAACCCTGCCCAAGCTTGGCTACCGATTCATCGGGCAAATGGACGGCGTTTCTCACGCGCCTTCGATCGAACCCAAGCCGGCTGGTGAACGGAACCATGCTTTCGTGGTTGTGGTGTTGCTGATAGTCGTGTGTGTCGGGGCGATCGTTTGGGCGGCACGATTTAGACGGAGCCACGGCTCGGAACGAGTTGGGTCTGAAGTCCTTCCGCCTGTACCCTTCACCGCGTTTGCAGGAGAGGAGATTGCGCCCACGTTCTCGCCGGACGGATCCCAGATCGCCTTCGGCTGGAACGGAGATGCACCCGCAGGTTCGCGTTCCAAAGGCTTCGACCTGTACGTAAAGGTGATCGGCAGTGAAAATCTCCTCCGGCTGACACATCAACCGTCAGAATCAATCCACCCAGCCTGGTCACCCGACGGCCAACGGATCGCTTTTCACCGGATATCGGGCCCGGATACGGGGATTTATATAGTTCCTGCACTCGGAGGACCCGAGCGGAAGTTGCTGACCACACACGCAACTGTTTGGGCTTCTGGTATCAGTTGGTCTCGAGACAGCAAATGGATCGTATATTCGGATGCCGTCCCACTCGGCACCCACCACAGGCTATATGTGCTTTCGGTAGAGACGTTGCAACAACTTCCGATTCGCCATATGCCGGAATGTGTAGAGGAACTTGATCCCGCCTTCTCTCCTCTTAGTACAATCATCGCATATGTTTGTCACCTGGAAACGGACGATTTTGCTTTGTATTCAGTTGAGCCTCCCGCCGGTGTTCCGCAGAAGATTGGTACTTACGAGGGTTGGGGGTGGGGAACTGCTTGGCGAGGGGGAAACAGACTAGTCCTTTCACGATATCTGTACGGGACAAACTACTTCGAACTATACGAAGTAACCCTACCCAACGGTTCGATCCGCAAGCTCCGGTCGGAGATAAGTGGAGACGCAGAAGCACCGATAACATCTATTACCGGTAACAAACTCGCATATCAGTTAAATCAGCACAGGAACGCGAACATATGGCGGAAGGACCTACTACATCCCCAGACTACGGCGATAGAGATTATTGCTTCTAGCCGCGTTTCTGAGCAGCCGCAGTACTCCCCCGATGGGAAGTACATTGCCTTCCAGTCCGATCGAGGAGGCAATTTCGAAATATGGCTCAGCCGTGCGGATGGCTCGAACTTAGTCAGGCTTTCAGATCTTAAAAACGCGCAAACCGGTACACCGAACTGGTCGCCAGACGGTAGCAAAATCGCATTTGACTCGCGGCGAGGAGGCCTGGCCGACGTCTACATTGAAAGTGTGTCGGAACTTGTTCCTAGGAAGCTGGTTACAAACGTTGCCAATATTTCGACCCCAAGTTGGTCCCACGATGGTAAATGGATCTACTTCGTTGCTGGAGGTATCCAGGGAAGAATTTATCGCTGCCCAGCTGAGGGAGGACCTGCAGCCCGCCTTTCAAGCGGGGTGGGGTGGGGTCCTCAAGAGTCGTTTGACGGCAGAGAGGTTTTTTTTACGAGGGAGTTTGCCGGATACGCGGTACTGATTCGGATTTCGCTGGACGTCGGCACAGAGTCGGTGGTGGAAGGACTGCACATTAGTAGCGAATTCGTGCCGAACTGGGCCTTAACTCGAAATGGAATCTATTTTCAACCGGCCGAGGCAGACGATGTGCTGCAGTTCTTTGATTTTGCCTCGAAGAAAAAGAGTCAAGTGCTCACAATTGCAAGAGGTACACTTTGGGGCCTCTCAGTGTCCCCTGACGGACGCTGGATTTCATATTCGCAATTTGGCGGGGCAGCCAGCGACATTATGCTTGTTGAAAATTTCACGTGGTGACAGGGAAAACCTTGCTTCCAGAAGAGGCAAAGAAGAAAATCTCCAACTGACTGTGCGAAACTGGCGCCCTGAACACGAAGACCCTAACGCTTGCCTTGTGCGTCCTCGGCCATGAACTGATTCCATAGATTGTGGCGCTCGAGGTAACTTCGCACTTTCGTATTCAGCATGGCACTGGTTTCACTCATTGTGTTGTAGTATCGAGCCTGATTTTCTGGATCCACGCTGAGGCAATCCTGCATTTCCAGGAACCACCCATACCCCTCTTTGTAGGTGACGAGGGTACGCTCATTACTGTTCAACCTAGAAAGCACCAACTTTTGGTCAGCTTGGCACTGCTCCACCGTGAGCGCGTGTTGGACTTGGGCATGGATGAACTGGAGCGGAGCGACAATCACCAACAGCAGCCATACTTTTTTTTTCGAAAGCTTGGTTAAGAACACATTCACCTCCCTGAAACCCGTAGTCCATTGAGCCAATTGTCGATAGTTTCCGGCACGGCACAACCTGTAGTTTCCGACAGAGTGAAGACAATAAAGCTTTGCGGACCTAAAAGGAGCATGTTCGTTGTTAGTCTGGAGGCGTAATGGCTCTCAGCTCGCAGGTCGGAGCCAACTGACGTAAACAGGCGATTACACGCTTTGAGAGGCAAAGTGGATTTTTAGTGAAATGGGGGATTTTTCACCAGTCGTCGATCTAGCCTCACCTTCACCGTGGTATTTTCGTCCTGCCAGCCCTCGAAAGACAACACTATCCTGCTGTGGTTTATGGTGTCTTTCCTATTCATCGGAGTCGTGTGGACTGCACTTCTCACAGTTTTCAATTTGTGGATTAGCACTGGGCCGCGCACTACCCACCCAGAGATTTATAGGGCTCGCGGTGAAGTATTCTTCGGCATTTCGATTGTTTTGCTCGCCGCTTTCGTTGTCGGCTTGCGAGGCCTTGTTCGCAACCAGAAGCGCATCGACAGTCAATCAGTGAAATCGAGATTTTTCCGCCAACTATCACCGCCGAAGGCCAATTTCATGCCTTCACCAAGAATTCCTCCAAACAATGATCCCACGATTAAAGCATGTGCATCCTGGTCATCTCGAACGTTCCAGTACCGTTCGCACACCCGGACAAGTTGGGATTCAATGTGAAAGTGCCTGCACTGCTGTTAGCATCTGGCTGCATAGCGCCTGTCATGCTCAACATGATCGCGCCTCCGCCACTCGGATTTAGTGAGCCACTGAGTTGGAGATTCGACATTGCTTCTCCGCCGGGTAAAATCACTTGGCCATTGAGCGTAGTGCCCCTCAGAGAGCCCGTGGGAAAGCAGCCTGATTCCTGCAGAACGTTACTTACAGTTGCATTTAAGGTCTTGCCGTTCTGTTGGAGATTAACCAACAAGACCGCTTGCTCACCTTGTTGCCCTGCTTGGGCTGTCGTGCTCGTCATTACCGCCTGCCACGTGCCCGTAGCTGTCTTGGGAGATGACATGCTGCCGCAACCGAACATCGTGACAGAAAACAACAGTAGACTGATCTTCTCGACACGGATCATCCGATCACCCTCCAATGCGATGTGAGTTGCGATGCATGAGAGAAGCTGGATTGTTGTCTGCAAGACGGGCCCCTTCGTGAAATTCTTGTAAATTCCCATCACAGAGTCGGATTCGGAGAAAGCGTAAGGGCAATGAGTGATATGGGGATTTTTCGCCAACCACGAACATCTCTGGTAGCACGTAGGCCCGACTCGCTTGACGCCGGGATCGATGCCGTAGTTCGGCCAGTCGACGTCGGGTGCGCTCTGAGCCACTGCCAGAGTTACTCCGGTGAAAAGCACGAAAAAGAAGAGATACTTCGTCTTGCACATGGGCACACATCTTGGACGAAGGCGTTGTGAAAGGCAACTTCAGTTAAGAGGTGATGCGGTCCGACGCTAGGCCTTGGTGGCCAGGTAATCACAGACGCGCTTGATGGTGTCGCGCTGATTGTCGTTCAAGGTGAGGAATTCGAAGCCGTAGCGCAGTCCCTGCCGGTAGCGGACGATGGCGCGGACCTTGATCGGGTAAGGAGTGAGCGGCAGCGGGATTTCCAGTGTGACGATCTCGCCGGGTTCGAGGCTGCCGGTGAGTGTCGCACCGATGCCATCCTGACCCATTTCGGTGGAGCGTCCCCAGCAACTGCGGAACTCACCCGCCTGGAACATCTTGACTTGCAAGCGAACGTCGATAACAAATCGTGGGAAACGCCGCGTAAAGGGCTTGGCCGGGCTCGAGTTGGGAGCGGGTGTGGAAGTGCCTCCGTCGGAGGAGGCGGCGGCTGCCCGGGCTTTTGTATCTTTATCCATGCAATCTTGCGCGCAGCGCCTTCTGAGCCGCGACTCTCACACTGTTAATTCCCGTGCAGCAAGTATCCCGGCTCGAGCGGCAGCTTGCCGGCGAGCTTTATGACCGACACGCTGCTGTTGATCGAGTAAACGTCCACCAGGCCCACTGCACCTGGAATGGAAGCGACTTTGTTTACCAATTCCTCGTCGGAATCCACCACGACGATGGCCGGATGATTGGCGCGGCCGTGATTCGCGGCCGCGATCAGCTCGATCACCTGCGACTCGGGAAGCTCAAATATCTTATCGAGCATCACTTTCATCTCGGGTGATGAAGGGGCCCGCATAATTAAGGTGACCGGCTTTCCGTCGGGCCAGCGGTTGGTTTGCGCCTTGCAAACCTTTACCAGATCCGGCACGGTGATCGCCGAGAGACCATTGGCCTTGTTGGCCACGACGGCAAGGTCTCGCGCAGCCGCTGCCGATACTCCAGCCGCGATGAATAAGGTCGTAGCTAAGATTCGACGGAAGAACACACTTCGCTCCCTGACGGGGGAAACGTTCCTGACGATTGTGACGAAAGTCGGTACCGCGTCATAGGTAACTAAGGTCATGTCCCTATGGGGGGAAAAAGGGGCTTGCTGTTTGTCGGAAGCGGTTTTAGACCCATTTCGGACGGCTCGCTGGCCTGTGAAAATCCAGGTCCATTTGCGGCATTCGGGGGATTGGCAAGATGCCGGGGATGAGTTAGGCTATGCCTTCTTTAAAAACTGGAACTGAGGCCTCCCCTTCATGACCAATCGCGTGACGTACGCTCCGCAGGATTTCCAGAAAATGTGCAAGCAGGCCGAGCGAGATCATGAGACGAAGAAACTGGCGCTTCTGATGGAACGGGTGAAGCGACAGATTGCTGAGCGCGGCAGCTCGGACGGTACCGTTCCGACGGTCCACGCGGATGCCACCTTGCGGCTGCCCAGCCGCTCCGTCCCGTTAGAGCGATAAGCCTTTCTCTTGCAGGCTACTTCAAATTGGCTAGTGCCTGGTTTGCGATCGAGAAGCAAACTTTTCTCTTCGTACGATGTTTTTTGCGTTAGAATCGGAGAACTTTCTGCTGGCACCTTTAGCCAGTGAGTGCGGATTCTCGAGTGCCTTCCCCCAGGAGGTTGTAGATGTATCGGCCCTATCCTAATTTCCCAGCGGATTCGCGTCCGCTTCGGGATGTGCAGTCCCTGCTGAGAGAACTCACCCAGGATTTTGCAACTTCCTTCAACACAGGAAATTACGATCAGGCCGCGAGCATGTTTTCGCAGGATGGCACGCTGATGGCGCCCCATTACGAAGGGGTATCGGGACAAAAGCCGGTCGAGCAGTTGCTTCGTCGGTTGGGTGAAGCTGGATATTGCAATCTCAAGATGGAGACGACCCGCGTCGAACACTCGGGTGATATGGCGATGGAACTGGGATTGTTCTCGGTCGTGCTGCAAAAGCAAGACGGAACTGTGGTACCCGAACGGGGCAAGTATGTAAGAGTATGGCGTCGGTTGGGAGCATGGCTGCTCATGGCCGATTGCTGGAGCCGGACGCCGGTCGAGGCAAACGAGCGCGCCGCCTGATGCGGAAGTCTTGAGAGAGCTGCAAGTGGTACTTGCGGTGAGTGAGCGTCGCAAGTTAGCTTTGGGGACCGAATGAACCAGGATCAGTCCGGAGCACCCACGCCCGACGGTGTACTCGCAGTCCAAGAGGATCCGAGTCAGTATTGCCCAAACTGCTCTGCCAAACTTCGCGAGAGCCGCTGCAAGATGAAGTGTCCCCAGTGTGGGTTCTATTTGAGCTGCTCGGACTTCTACTGAATTCATTGCTGATTGATGATTTTTGATTACTGATTTACCCTGCTCGTTCTTTGACTGCTTGCTTCTGGTATCAATCAACAATCATCAATCTAAAAAATCAACAATCAAGAATTGCATTTCTCTGATCTGCCGGTTCCGTTCGTTTCCGTCTACAATGGGCAACGCGACTTCATTTCTAGAATTGTGAGGAGAACGTCATGCAACGCAAGGCAAGTGCGGTTTGGAAGGGTGGTCTGAAAGATGGGAAGGGATCACTTTCGGCGCCCGGCGGCGTGTTGAACAATACGCAGTATTCCTTTTCTACGCGATTTGAAAATGCTCCCGGGACGAATCCGGAGGAGTTGATCGCAGCGGCGCATGCCGGATGTTTTTCGATGGCACTCTCGGCGCAACTCGGCAGCGCGAACCTTACGCCGGAGAGCATCTCGACGTCGGTGACCCTCTCGCTCGACAAACTGGATTCCGGCTGGACCATCACGGCAAGTCATATCGACGTCGTGGGGAAAGTGCCGGGCGCGGACGCTGCGACATTCCAGAAGTACGCGGAAGCGGCTGAGAAGGGCTGCCCGGTCTCCAAAGTACTGAATGCGAAGATCACGATGAACGCGAAGCTGGAATAAAAGGCTTCGGGCTTCAGGCGTTCGGCTTCCGCAACGACAAATCTGGATAAATTCCGCGCAGAGAATTCCCACTTCTGGCAACACCGGCCAGAAGTGGGGCAGCCAGTACTATTACTCCCCTTATAGCGACTTCATATTACATATGCTTTTCATGGTTATTGAACGGCCGAAAAACTTGGACCTCATGGGCGAGCGATACAAGCGCCATGGGAGGATGCTGCCGGACGATGTTCTCTACCGGGAGAGTTGGCTGGTTCCCGATGGCAGCGTCTGCTATCAGATCATGGAGGCGGCGAATCACGAGGCGCTAATGACTTGGGTGCGGCGCTGGGATGACATTGTCGATTTTGAGATTGTTCCGGTTCTGACCAGCCAGGAATATTGGACATCTCGGGCTCACTCTGTCTGAGCTACAATGCGCGGCAGCCAGATCCGGCTGGCTTTGGGGGCGTGCATGACAGCGATCAGGCGCAAGGGAGGAATCACACGTCGCGGATTCCTCGAACGCAGTGTGGGAGCGGTGGCGACGGCGGGAGTGCTCGCCAGCGTGACGCCCGCTGCGGCGGGTGAGCAGGAAACGAAATCTGGTTCTCCGGCTAGTTCGCCGGACTTGGGCAAAATTGCTCTTGAGGAACACTTCGTGATCCCGGAGACGCTAGGCGCGAGCTTTGCTGCCTCGGGCTCTCCAGAATTTCAAAAACAAATTCAAGAGATCGGCAGCGTCCGAATCGCAGAGATGGACCGGGGAGGAGTGGAAGTGTGCATACTCTCCCTGACCGCTCCTGGAATCCAGGGAATTCCCAACGTCTCCGAGGCGACCCGGGTAGCGCGGAAAGCGAATGACCATCTTGCCGAGCAGATCGCTAAGAATCCCAAACGTCTGCGAGGATTTGCCGCGCTGCCATTGCAAGATCCGCAGGCTGCAGCGCAGGAACTCACTCGCTGCATCAAAGAACTGGGATTCTGCGGTGCGCTCGTGAACGGATTCTCGCAAGTCGGCGAAGAGGATTCGTCTGTCTTTTACGATTTGCCGCAGTTCCGGCCGTTTTGGGAGACGGTTCATCAGCTCGATGTGCCGTTTTACCTTCACCCTCGGTCGCCTCTGCCCAAGCATCAACCTGCCTATGAGGGGCATGGGTGGCTCACGGGATCGATCTGGGGATTCGCAGCCGAAACTTCCATTCACGCACTACGCTTGATGGGGAGCGGGTTGTTCGACGACCTTCCGAGGCTAAAGGTGATCGTTGGACATCTAGGAGAAGGACTGCCGTGCAACATCTGGCGCATTGATAACCGAATCGCACGAACCCTGGGTGCCAGACCAAAAGCGAAGCTGCCGATTGGACATTATCTACGGGAGAATTTCTACATCACAACCAGCGGCAATTTCCGCACCCAGACCCTGACCGAAGTGATACTCGAGGTCGGCTCCGACCACGTTCTGTATTCCGTGGACTATCCCTTTGAGGATATGGGAGTGGCCGCCGATTGGTTCGATCGCGCTGCAGTCATCGAAGCGGACCGACACAAGATTGGCAGCGGCAACGCGCGGCGGTTGTTTCGGCTCTAGAGTTGTTTGGAGGGTCATCTTGGTTTGACACCTGCCTTCGTGCCTGTAGAATAGGAATGCAGGTCTTCCTGATGCAGCGGCATTCTGTCCGCTGCGGCTGAAGTCCACTTGCCATCGTGGCGGAATTGGCAGACGCGCATGGTTCAGGTCCATGTACCGGCAACGGTGTGGGGGTTCGAGTCCCTTCGATGGCACCAAGAGCAGTGGTCATTGGCTAGTTGTCAGTGGTCAGTGTTCCGTTTCATCCTCTGGTTCTGATCTCGCGCAACAGCATCGAAGCCCGCTGCCTCGCGCTTTCGTACTCACCGCTGACCACTGGCCACTGATCGACTGACCCTACGTATCCATACTATGTCTATGCAGAATCCGGGAAATGGGGCACAATCATGCAGGGCGGGGAGGGTGCGAGTTGAAGATTTCGCAAAAAGGCCTGTACGCGTTACAGGCGATGATGACGCTTGCGCGGCGGCACGAGCAGGGAGCGATCAAGATCCGGGAAATTGCGGCAGAGAGTGATCTGCCGGAGAAATTTCTTGAGCTGATCCTGCTGGAGCTGAAGAATGCCCGTATCGTCGACAGCGTCCGGGGCGCGCGCGGCGGGTACCAGTTGCGCCGCGATCCCGCGGAGATTCCTTTGAGCGATATCATCCGCCTTGTGGATGGACCGCTCGCCCCTATGGGAGATGCCGAACAGTTGCGCAGCATGATTGCGCAGGATGCGGATCATCGAGCGCTTTACGAAGTCCTGCTGGCAGTGCGGGATGCCGCAGCCAAGATTCTTGAAAACACCACCGTCGCCGATCTCGTCGCCGAGGGTAAGAATCGCAAAGGCTCTGGCGCGAAGCAGGCTTCCAACGCCAGCAAGAAGAAAGCCACCGGAGCGTGAAAGCCCGCAGTGGCTGAGCTCTTCGTGTTTCTCAGCGAGATTGGACGGTCAAGTTGCTGACCATTTTTTCCAGCCGGACGTAACTGTCCTCCATGCCTTTTTCCATGCCGCTCGAAAGCATCATGGCGCGGGTCTTTTCATCAGGCAGCGTCATGCGCATTGTCATCAAGGTGCCGACGCCATCTGGAGCAAATGTGGTTTCAACGTGATTCTCCGGAGTGGGATCGGGCAGAAACATGCGTTCCACGTGCACGATCTTGCTGTAAGGTTTGACTTCGATGAATTCGCCGGTGATGTGGAATCCGCGTTTAGTTGGGTGCTTCCATTCGTAGCGGAACTTTCCTCCCGGTTGTGCATCGTTGATACAGACCGGCATGGTCCAGCCTTCTGGGCCGAGCATCCATTGCTGGATGATCTTGGGATCCACGTGCGCGCGGTACACGGCTTCGGGTGGCGCGGCAAAATGACGGGTGATGATGATGTGGGTGTCGCCTTCGGTCTTCAGCGTTAGTTTACTCACTGCATTCTCCTTGTGTATCGGTTACGCCGCTGTCGGCGTCGAATCAACCCCGGCCCACAAATCCAGCGTGCCCAGTTCTTCCTGGCCGCATGATTTCAAATACAGGAACAGCTGCATGCGGTAAGCGACGTAGTGGCAGAGCACCATCGACACAAGCCATGATCCTCGGCTTGCATTTTGTCCGAACATCTCCGTGTGGGCGCGCACGTCGCTCTCTGTAAGGGAACTGACAAACTGCGTGAATAGTTTGGGATGGCTCGCGATGGATTCCTTGATCTCATCCAAGTTTCGCGACGCCGCGGCTGCTTCGTGTTTTCGCCAGGCCTCACTCCACGCCTGCAAATCCCAAACTCCGGAATGGATCGTACGCAGGTGAATGGGAACAAACACGGTGAAGTAGCGGAGCAGTTCCCCCAGGCTCCGCTGCTTGGGTGTCGGACGATAGTCGAGTCTTGCTGGATCGACTTTCGAAGTCAGATGCAACAAGATCCGCACCTCGTGCTCAAGTTTTCCGATCAGTTCTTCCTTGCTGAGAACCATTTCCGCCTCCTTGCATTCACTCGTGTCTACTTTTCAGCCTTCATGGTTGCCAGAACCTGATCAAGCCGGTCGTAATTCTTTTCCAGGGCCTTTCGCAGCATGGCTAGCCACTGATCCATAGCCACGATGCCCGCTTTGGCCAGCCGCCTCGGACGCCTGGTGCCGTCGATTCGCTGCACAATCAGGCCAGCCTCTTCGAGCACCTTCAGATGCTGCGAGATCGCGGGCTGGGTCATCTCAAAGGGTCTGGCCAGCTCGGTGACAGTAGCCTCTCCCAGGGCCAGCCGAGCCAAAATCGCGCGTCGAGTGGGGTCGGCTAGAGCGGCGAAAGAAGCATTCAAATCCAGTGACATAAGTACTAACTTATATAAGTAATATGTTATAGTCAAGGGAAAAATCATGAGTTGTTTTCCCGTCTCGTTCTTAGGTTTCATTCCGATATTCGAGCTGCTCTTCTTGTCGAATTCCCCTGCGATTCTGCGACGCCTCGGTCTACTCCGCGGCAAATTCTTTTACCGCCGAGTTCGCGGAGAAAGCCGCAGAGATCGCAGAGAACCAAGCAGAACGTGGGAAGTACTTAGCGTTCTCTGCGGATGTTCTCGGCGTACTCAGCGGTCAAAAGCTCTTACCGCCGAGTTCGCGAAGAAGGGCCGCAGAGTTGGCCGAGTAAAACGGAGAAACTCCGTGCGGTGTTTTTAGCGGACTGGGATTCGATAGACAGTGACTGAGTAAGGCGCCAGACGTACTGGGATCGTGGCCGAATTCAGCGCCACGGTCGAGTCACGGGGTGCGACGTTTTTGGGCGCCTCGAGACTGTTTTCCGCATTCAGGTCTGAGCTTGCGAGAGTCGTGACCTTGGCTTTACCAGTTGCACCTGCTCCGCTGAGTTGGATCTCGGCAGCGCGCGGGTCGGGCGTTGCGTTGACGGCCTTGACGATCAGTTCGTGCGTCCCTTCGTCGAGAGACGCACTCGTATATAGTCCGCCTTCCGAGTGCGGAGTCACGGGAATGAGGCGCGTGCCTACGTTGCTTGCGAAGATTCTCTGCACGTAATAGTCGGTGGTGCCATAGGAACGCAGATTGTCGAACCAGATGGCATCGGGCGTCCATTGCCACGCGTCGGCGTGCGCTAGCAGCGGGGCATAGGAGGCCATTTGCACGACATCGCCATTCCGCTCAAGTCCGGTCATAAACGCTGCTTCGGAGATGGCAGTCTTCCAATTGTTGCGGTTGTCGGTCTTCGCGACGCCCGAAGTTTGGGCTGCGTACTCGCCCGCAAAAACCTTTGGTCCTGAGCGGTCGTAGTTGTCGTAGCGTGCGGTGTTCTTCAGGAACCAGTCCGGGTTCATGTAATAGTGTTCGTCGACAATGTCAGCGTTAAGTTGGCGCCAGTTCGACCAGAGATACTCAAATTGATCGCCGAACGGACCAGGCCCGGCACTGACTACCAGTTTGATCTCCGGATGCTTCGCCTTTAACTCAGCGGCGAACAGCTTGTAGCGCTCGAGATAGTGCGGTCCCCACTGCTCATTGCCCACGCCGATCATCGTCAAATGAAAGGGCGCTGGATGTCCCATGTCGGCGCGCAACTTTCCCCACGGAGAATCGACGGGGCCGTTGGCAAACTCGATCAGGTCGAGAGCGTCTTGAATGTATTCCTTGGTCTCACTCAGTTCTGCTAGTTCGCCCGAGTTGAACTGGCATGCCATGCCGCAGTTCAAGATCGGGAGTGGATTCGCACCGATATCCTCGGCAAGCTGAAAGTATTCGTAAAAACCAAGTCCGAACGATTGAAAATAGTCGGGTGCGGGTCTGGTATCGAATTCATCGTACCAGCGGTTGACGATCGTCTTTCGCTCGGCAATGTCGCCGACTGTGGTCTTCCAGCGATAGCGCGTCGCCAGGCGCCGGCCTTCCACGATGCAGCCTCCGGGGAAGCGAATGAATCCGGGATGCATGTCTGCCAGGAGTTGCACCAGATCTTTGCGCAATCCATTCGGACGATGATTCCATGTGTCGACAGGAAACAAAGAAACCATGTCAAGGTCGACGGATCCCTTCTCGTCGAGAAACAGATTGAAGTGTGCGTGCGGCTCGGTGGCATTGGTGCGGATCACGCTTTCGTAGCGCTTCCATTCACGGTCGAATCCGCTCAACGATCCTCTGCCGAGTTCGCGTCCACTTTCGTCGGTGATTGTGGCGCGGATGCTCGTTGGTCCACCGGCGCGAACGTATGCCGAGAATCGGTACTCGGCGCCATTTTCTACGCCGATGCCGCGAAAGCCCGTGTTCCACAAGCCAAAGCCCGGCTCGTAGGCAGCCATCCTCAGATAATGGGGATTGGTCGCGTGCAGCGGATTCTCAGTGCGCACACTCAGCTCGCCCTTCGTGGCATCGAGCGTGCCCTTGGAACTGATCGGCAAGATTGCATGCCAGCCCGTGAGCGGCTGATCGAACTCGAACGAGCGGTTTTTGATGCGCTCGGGATAGAGTCCGCCGTCGGCGGCGAAGTTGATGTCTTCGAAAAAGATGCCAAACATCTTGGGGGAGATTGCCGCCCCGGGATGGGCAGCATCGACCGTGATGACCGTTTTGCTTTGGGGCTGTTGGCTGATGAGGGCGATCGGAAGCATAGCGACGGCGATGATGGCGACGGCGATTGTTCGCAACATAATTTTGCGAGCCATTGTAAACGCTTCGGGCGTTCGCGCATTTGCTTTAGTTGAGGCGAAGGCGAGCTCGAAAACCAAGCAATCAGCAATCAGCAATTAGCATTAGCAATTAGCAATTAGCAATTAGCAATTAGCAATTAACTGTTATGAAGAAGCAGGATGAGGTTGCCCGGACTTTGAAACTTTGAAACCTTGAGACTGTGTCTTGCCGCTTACTGCTTTGCAGCCTTTTGCGCCGGAGCCTTGGTGTCGACCTGAATCGCCGCCGGATTATCTGTTTTGCCTGTATCTACCCAGACTTGACCCATGCGCCCATCGGAATCCGGAGTCAGGATCGTGCGACTCTGCCTCGCATTCCCGCTCGTGTCGGGGCGCACGATGTCGATCGCTTCCTGCGTGACGTGAAGGCTTCCGCCGACGGAGCCGGGGCTTGGCTGCTCGACCTGCTGGATCGTGCTCCGCGTTCCTGCGGAGCTTCGCTGCACGGTGGTCGACCGCTGCACAAGTTGCAGGTTGTTGTCCCCGGCGACGCCCGGAACATTCGTGGAGTAAGTGTCGACCGTTTCGCGTTTATCCCCGCGACTATCCTGAGATTCTTTGCTCACCGTATGTTCAGCCAGAGCAAGCCTGCCGGTTGAATCCGGCCGGAATACGCGTTCTTCCTTGGTAAGCAGCCCAGGGCTGTCGGGCTTGCTGGTACTCTCACGGACCTCGCTCAGCTTCCATGCATTGGTCCCATCGTTCAAGAGCGTGGATTTGCTCGATTCGATGGTCCCATCGGCGCCGCGCGTCTCTTTTTGCTCGGTGCGCACTGCCGGAGCAAGGCCTCCATTAATGTTTGGGCTGAAGATCGTGGTATTGGTGACGCGAACGCCGGGACTAATTTGCTTGGAATCCTCCGTCTCCCGCTGTACGACTTGCAGTGCGCTATTCGCGTCAGGATTGGAGAACGTGCGTGTTACCGTCTGCGCCCCGCCGGGCAGGCTCCGGATTTCTTCCTGCTTTTCCTGGATCAGAACTCTGTGGCCATCGACGTCTGTGCCGTACGCGCGCTGGATGTTGCGAACCGTGGTGTCATTCAGGCGGACAGACTGCGTCTCGATGTCAGAGTAGGGAACATAACGTCCATCCATGCCCATCGTTTCGACCGATGTGCGATTCGCCATTCTGCCGTCGGATTCTGTGTGGGATTCGGTGGTCCGGAGCGGATTGATCGTTGCGTTGGGACTTTCCTGCTGGCTGGTGGAGGTCCAAGACTGATTCCCCTGGGCCAGGCCAGCTTGAGCGAAAACGAAGATCATCACAGTAAATACAGAAGCTAGCGCGAGTCTAAAGAATGGCATAAACACCGCTTTATCTACCGACTATATACCTCGGGTGCGTCTAGCAGAACTAGGGCAAATACGAGTGGACGCCCACCGGTCGACCATTCCAGCTTTTGATTAATCCATCGCGGTGTGATCCTGATGGCCTGCGCTTTTTGCAGGCCGGAGGAGCCTATGCAGTTCCCGGCCGCATGAGCACGGCAGGCAGGGTTGCATAGGTCCTCCGGCGCCAAAAAACGGCGCCATCAGGATGACAAAGCGATAGGGCAATTCCGACATCGATCCGGGCGCTCGGAAGCTAGCGTGTCTCGCTTCCCCCGCTCCCGTTCGCGAACGTTAAACTGTGAAAGGCCTTGTCTGACAAGGCGACTGCGTGATTTTCACAGCGATGTAAGAAGCTCCGACTAGATCGGAACGATTCGACCCTTTATGAAGATCGCGCGCAAAGCCGCGCCAGATGCGGGTTCCGCAAAAAATGAATTGGCCGGTTGCACCATTTTGCGTCATAGGGCTGTGAACGGCGTGCACTCGATTGAAAACACGTGTAGTTACAAACGTGTAATTTTGGTTGACTGAAAAAATAGAAGGAGTACAACAGGATCGTTCTTTGACAGCTTCTTAAGTTTTTCCGGTTGGTGCGGCGTCCGGGGCTCAAGCCGAGTCACTGTTTGAACCGAAAGGTTCGGATGGAGGGCAGGCAAGGGTCTATAGCAAAGCGCTGGTCGAGGAGAACGGAGAAGAAATGTTGAAGGCAGGATAGAGTTCCGAGGCGTAGGGTAGGTTTATCCGGTTGGCGGTGAGCCCGGAGCCCGAGCGAAGATCGCACAGCGCAGTCTGCAAAGACAGAGCTGAGCAGGTCGAGCAAGGGTCAGAAGCGAG
>DATFQQ010000323.1:0-8987 GCA_035264195.1 Candidatus Sulfotelmatobacter sp.
TCGAGGACGATCGCACACGTGTTGTCATTCACCGCGTTGCGCAACCCGTCAATGTCGTTCTGCTTTACGAACGTCACATCCTCGAGCAACGGCTCAAAACCCTTGCGGTGCTTATCTTGTCCAGTAAGCGAGAGCGCCCCGAACGTACGGCCGTGATACGAACCCTCAAGACCGACTAGCTTGCTCTTGGCCTCTCCGCCCGCGCGATGTCCCGCCAACCGCGCCAGTTTGATCGAGCCCTCAATCGCCTCCGTCCCGCTGTTCGAAAAAAATGCGCGATTCAAACCAGACAGTCTGCATAGCTTCTCGGCCAGCGGTCCCTGATACTCGTGATAATACAGATTCGAAACGTGCACCAACTTCGCCGCCTGCTCGCGAATCGTCTTCACAATCCGCGGATGCGCATGCCCCAGCGCATTCACTCCGAGTCCAGAGACAAAGTCCAGGTAACGCTTGCCCTCGATGTCAAAAAGAAACACTCCCTTGCCCCGCTGCAACACAACTGGATAACGGTTATAAGTCTGCAGCAGAAACTGCCGCTCACGCTCTGCGATCTGTTCAAAGTTATTCATAAGGACATTTGATTCTACCGGAAGCGCCGACCCATCGTAGCGGGATCCTCTCCAGAAATAAGCAGATGAGTTCAGAGGGAGTCATCACTATGTTGCGCAGCAAAAAGTGGAATGCCGCGCGAGAACCTCGCCGCGAAGCGGCGAAAGAATACAGCCCACGGCATAAGCCGTGGGTGTGAAGTTGCGAAAACACCAGGTTCCGAAGGAGCGAAAGAAACGCTGGGACTCAGACTAGCGCCGAGATCTTTACCGCGGCGTGGAGTACACTCGTCCAACAAGAATCCAGGGTAACGAAGATGTTCACTCCCGTGGCTCAAGATGTCCGCTACGCGCTGCGTCAATTGCGTAAGAGTCCAGCCTTCACCACGCTGACCGTTTTAACCCTCGCACTTGGCATCGGAGCAACCGCTGCCGTCTTCAGCATCTTCGATGCAGTATTGCTCCGACCATTGCCCTACCGCGATGCATCGCGCCTGGTCGCGGTCTGGAGTTCCGAAATCCGCCAGCCGGGATCAAAACTCTTTGCCCCCTTTCGAGATTTCGAAGAATTCAAATCGCGCAGCCACAGCTTTGACGGCTTGGCAGCACTGACCTGGGCACACGCGGGCGAGATTCTCACGTGGCACGGTTCAGCGCATCAGGTCCTCGCCATTCCCGCCAGCGAAGACTTCTTTCCCTTGCTCGGAACTCCGGCGAAAATGGGACGTACCTTCGGCCCGCAGGATCTTCAACACGGGTGCAGCGTAGTGCTCTCGCATTCCTTTTGGCGCACCGAGTTAGGCGCCCCGCGAGACATCGTCGGCAGCGCCCTCGTCTTGAGCGACAAACCCTGCACGGTCGTGGGCGTAATGCCTGCAGCCTTCGAGTTCTATCCAAAGCAAACATCCCTCTGGACCCTGATCACTCCCGAAAGCAAATATGCCAAGGAACCCTTCGATTCGGTCGTCGGTATCTTCGGGCGTCTGCGCCCCGGGGTCACGACGGAATCTGCCGAACGTGAGCTAATTGCGCTGCATCAACCCGTAGCCAAGGAATCGCCAGCCGGAAGCTGGGTAGCGCAGATCACTCCCATCGTTCGCGACCTGCGCTCTGAATTCACATGGATGGCCGGTCGAAATCTGAAAGTCTCGGTCCTGGTTCTCTGCGGAGGTGTTGCTCTCCTGCTGTTGATTGCTTGCCTGAATGTCGCCAACCTGCTTTTGGTGCGCTGCGATCACCGCCAACGAGAACTGGCCGTACGCAGCGCTCTTGGTTCAGGCCGTTCGCGGCTCATCCGTTACCTGCTCACCGAGAGCCTGTTGATTTCCTCTGCAGGAACGTTGGTAGGAATCCTGATCGCAGTCATAGCGGTTCGGTATTTCAACTCTGCGAATCCGATCGAACTGCCTCCGGGCAATCCGGTCGAAGTGAACTGGCATGTATTGGGCTTCGCCGTATTGGTTACGTTGCTGACGGGTTTCTTGTGCGCTTGGCTACCGGCCTGGCGAGTGCTGCGAGTTGACCTAATCCAGGTATTGAAGCAGACGGCCCGCACCGGTCTGCCTGGCCGTTCCCGCACTGCCTCAGGATTTGTAATTGGTCAGGCGGCTCTCTCGATGATCATGCTGGTAGCCGCCGGACTCATCATCGAGAGCATCGTGAAGCTGAGCACGGTCCCCCTCGGCATTCAGCCTCAGCAACTCCTCGCAGCACAAATCTCGTTACCGACCGCCGCCTACCCGAAGCAAAGTGACCGCACGGCTTTCTACTCCAAAGTTTTGACGAGTCTCGATGCTATTCCCGATGTCGAACAAGCTGCTCTGTGTTCTGCTCTGGGGCCTTACAACAGCTCATCCAGCGAACTAACTATCAAAGGACAGCCTCCGTTTGAAAATCTGGAAGCAATCAACAGGGTCGAGATTAGCAACGACTATTTCCGCGTCTTGAGCATTCCCGGGCTGAGTGGCCGCGGATTTGACGGACGCGACCGGGCCGAGTCGCAGCCGGTCGCGATCGTGAACGAGCAATTCGTGCGCACTTACTTCCCGCAACAAGATCCTATCGGACGGCAGATCAAACTCGGCAAGGTGAGTGACGACTCCCCTTGGCTCACGATCGTCGGCGTAGTCGGCAGCGAAAAACGCATGACCGTCTACCAGGAGATGTCCTACATTGAGCCTTCCCTCGTGTATCTACCACTGGAGCAAACCTCTGACGCATCGATGGGGTTGGTCATGAAGGTGGCGGGAAATCCCCTTTCCTTGAGCCCGCTGCTACAGCGCGGGATTTCCGCACTTGATCCAAATGTTCCCGTTTACGACATCAAGACCATGGGCCAGCGCTACTCAGAATTTCTCGCGCATCCGCGATTCCGCGCAGCGCTCATGGGAATTCTGGCGGCTGTAACTCTGATGCTGGCGGCAATCGGCTTCTATGGCGTTCTCGCCCACATGGTGGCTCAACGTACGAAGGAGCTCGGTATTCGCATGGCTCTGGGCGCCCGCAAAGAAGAGGTTCTCAGTATGATCGTTGCGCGAGGAGCCAAGCTCGCCACGATTGGGATCTGCTCCGGCACACTCGCAGCCCTGATGCTCACTCGCGCCATGAAGGCTTTGCTCTACGGCGTAGGCGCCGACGATCCTGCAATCTTTCTTGGCGCAGCGGCTTTGCTGATTACCGTTACTTTACTTGCCTGTTTCGTCCCAGCCCGCCGCGCAGCGAGAGTCGATCCCATGGTCGCACTACGCTGCGAATGAGCTGTTTTAGATCTTCATCGCCCGCCAGCCACCGCGACAATCTCCACCGGCTCTACCTGCCCGCTGACAATCGCCTGGTTGACATTCTTGAGCATGGCGGGCGCCTTCTCCCCCATGAGAATGTGCACCCCAATCACAGGCGGCGCACCTGACGGTCCTCGCGCCATTCTCTTCTGCATCTCCTCCAGCGCAAATTGATGTCGCCCTCGCTCATGCTCCACGCGAAAACCTGCGGCTTCAAGCAACGTCCGATAATCTCCCGTAGTCGTAACAAAGCTCGTATCCGAGCTCACTGCCCACGGCAACGGAAACTCCAGCAGATCATTGCCCGTTCCCATGATGTCAAAGATCGAAAATCTTCCCCCGGGTTTCAACACTCGCGCCACTTCCCGAAAGACTCCCGCCTTGTCCGCAACATTCATTCCAACGTGAATCATGTATGCGCCATCAAACGTGCCCGGCGAAAAAGGCATCTCAAGCGCGCTCCCCTGCCGGAACTCTGCCTTCCCCTCTAGCTTCAACATCCGCGTTAGGCTCTCCGCCACCTGCCACGAATTCTTCGGTCAAATCCAATCCTGTCACCTGACATCCCTGCTCAGAGAAATGGCGCGCCGGGCCGCCCACTCCACAGCCGACATCCAACAAATGCATCCCCGGCCTAAGATGCATAAAGCTGGACAAGTCCTCAATCGCCTGCCGCCCGCCGAGATGGAAATTGTCCAGCGGCGCAATGTCATCGCTACTCAGGTGCGCCGGATCCTTCCCTGCATCCCGCAACGCTCCCAGAATCTTTTGCTCCAGATTGCCCGCGGTGTAGTGTGTCGAGACCTGTTGTTCAACGCTCATGTCTTTCCTTTCTACTGCGTCTACAAAACCCTCGTACAGAAAACCCTTCAGAGACTAACTAAAATCACCTGATTTCCTTCGGAGATGATCCACCCCAGCCGTAAGACTCGAATTACTTACATTCCAAACAAACCCTATTTACGCTTCCCGCACATGCAGCATCTTAACGTTGCCTTGACGCTTCAGGGCACGAACTGGGTTGTATGAGGAGACATCTGCAACAACTGTTCGTGGTTTTCATGCTGTCTGGTGCGATCGGCACAGCCTTCGCGCAGGAGCCCGACGACATCGAAACTCCCGAGCACAAAGCCTGGGACATGCTTCAGAACGCAGCTATGTCTAAGCAAACCATCGACCGAACTGATGGCGTCCGAGCGCTTGGATTGCTCAACGGCAATTCCCGTGCCCGCCAAATCGCCGAAGATGCCCTTCAAGATCCTAAACCCGAAGTGCGCGCCGCCGCTGCAACCGCGCTGGGTCAGATGCACGCCACCGAGTCCATTCCCAAGTTGCAGAAGGCTCTTGGAGATTCCAAAGTCCCCGTCGTAATGGCCGCCGCCCACTCGCTGCGTGAGCTCAAAGATACTTCGGACGCCTACGCCGTCTACTTCGACCTGCTCACTGGGAATCGCAAGTCCGGCGACGGCATCCTTGCCTCGCAGGTCGAGACACTGAAGAACCCGAAAAAGTTGGCGGAAATCGGCTTCTCGGAAGGAATTGGCTTTGTCCCATTCGCGGGCATCGGCTGGGACGCCTACCGCACAATGCACAAAAAAGATCCCAATCCCGTGCGAGCAGTAGCCGCCACCTATCTTGCGCACGATCCCGACCCCGCTACCGCCCATGCACTCGTCGCCGCCACCGGCGACAAAAATTGGATCGTCCGAGCAGCAGCCATCGAGGCGATCGCACAGCGCGGCGATCCTTCACTCGCCCCCAAAGTTCAGCTGAGATTTTCTGATCGAAATCCAAAGGTCCGTTATAGCGCCGCAGCAGCGGTCATCCGCTTGAGTGCCATCGGGTCAGGCAAGACGGCCAAGAAAAAAGAGCAATAACGGTTTCGAGTCTCTGCAAGCCTCACTCGTACCGCAGCGCCGTCATCGGATCCGTGCCAATCGCCTTTCGTGCTGGTGCCGTGCAGGCCACCACGGCCACAAGACTTAGTATCGCAGTCACGATGAGCAGAACCATCGGATCGTGCGAGCTGCCCTCCGCCCATCGCGCCAGCACCTTGTTCAGCGCCAGGGTAAGCAACAACCCGACCACGATCCCGCTGCCCACGCTTGCCGCCGCCGATGAAAACGCGATCTTCAAAACGTGTCCCGACTGTGCCCCAAGCGCAATACGAATGCCAAACTCATTCGTGCGTTGCGCCACCGAATACGAAACCACGCTGTACAGTCCAACCGCCGCCAACGCCAACGCCAGCAAGGCAAACGCACCAAAGAGCCACGCCACTAACTGCTCCTGCTCATATTCCGGCTGCCCGGTGATCCAGTGCTCCAGGTCCTGCACTTGCCCGTTGATCTGCTGATCGGGATCCACCGAGTTCACCTGCATCCCAATCGCATGCAACAGCCGGAGCGGTGAACTATCCGAGCGCACCAGAATCTGAGTCCACACCCGCATCGACATCGTGTACGGAACGAATATTTCAGGAACAATCGGATTCCTCAACCCGTCATCGCGCTTGTCCACGATCACGCCAACAATCTGCAGCCACGAATCGCTGCCGGTGGCAGCCGTCGTGTACGGCGGTTCATCTTTCATTTCGGGTACCCGCAATGACAATCCAATCGGATCTCGATTCGGGAAATAGAGCTTCGCCGTCGTCTGATTGATTACGGCCACATGCGCCGCGCGGTGATTCTCCGTCTCGTCCCAGATTCGTCCCTGCACCAGTGGAATCTTCAGTAGCGGAAAATATCCCGGGCTCACAAAATTCACGCGCACCTGCTGATCGCTACGCTTTGGTTGTCCCAGAATCTCGATACCGGTCTGCCATCCGTTGGAAGGCGGCGTGGCGTTGCTCGAAACAGCCGTCATCTTCACGCCGGTAACCGTCGCGGCCTTGGCATGCAACTGCTCGAAATACGCCAGCCGCGCATCCCATGTCGGATACGCCCCATCATGCACCGGAATTCCCACCGACATCACATTGATCGGATCGTAACCGAGAGGAGTGTGAATCAGATGCAGAAATCCCTGCATCGCCGCCCCCGCTCCCGCGAGCATGAGCAAAGTCAGCGCCGCTTGCGATGCGATCAGCACGTTGTGCGTCATGCGCCCATGCACAAACCCAACAATCTTCCGCGTACTCGATTGCATTACCTGGCTCACACCGGGCCTCGAAAGCTGCAACGCCGGCCACATCCCAAACAGGATTCCCGTCAGCATAGCAACCGCAACACTAAACACCAGCACCGGCACATTGATCGCGATGGCAGCCTCGTGCGGGAAGGAATACTTCGGCAACAATCCCACGATGATCGCGAGTGCCCGGTAGGCGAACAGCACCCCCAGCGCCGCGCCACTGAATGAAACGACAAGCGCCTCCGTCAGCAACTGTCGGATAATGCGTCCTCGCTTGGCGCCGATCGCCGTACGTACCGCCATTTCATGTTGCCGCGCCGTACCCCGCGCCAGCAGCAGTATCGAAACGTTGCCGCACCCAATCGCCAGCAGCAAAGCGACGGCAGAAAAGAGCAAATACAAAGTTCCGCCCAGCCGGTGAATGAAGTCGTCATTTAACCCGATCACATGAAACTGAAAACGGTCTGTCGGGAAATGCTTCGGCGTTTCTTTCGCGAACTGCTGGATCAGCGGCAGCAACGCCGCATCCGCCATCTGATGCGTGACCCCGGGCTTCAAGCGAAGTCCCACGTAGTACGCTTTGGCCGGATCATGCGTCACCTTTAAAGGAAGGTAAACATCTCCGTCGTCCCAGGTAAACCGGGAGGCCGCCACGCCTACAATTGTGTAGTTCTTGCGAACCAGTTGCAGCGTCTTCCCAAGCACGCTCGGATCCGAATTGAAATGCCGCTGCCAGAACTTGTAACTGAGCACGACTACCGGCTGCGGTTCCTCCCCATCAATGGCGTCCGATGGCAGCAACCCGCGTCCGAGCGCCGCCGGAACTCCCATGAAGACAAACCCATTCGACGTCATGTACACGCCCGGCACATCCTCAGGGAGATCGTGTCCCGTGACCGTCAGGTTCCAGTCATTGGAAATAAACGCATCTTCCACCACCGGAGACTTCCGAATCTCCTGCCACTGGGCGCCGGTCAGCCCGAATCCTTGTTCCTGGTTCGCACTGTCCAGGAGCCGCATGTGCACCATTCGGTCAGGAGCCGCGTACGGATACGGATCCATCAGGATCGCGTACACCACGCTGAAGACCGCCGAGGTCGCCCCGATGCCGAGTGCCAGCGAAGCAATCGCGGTGAGCGAGAATCCTGGATTCTTGAACAGCTGACGCAGACTATAACGGAGGTCCTGAAGGAGGGTCTGCATGCGAGATCTCCTGAGAAGAAGTTAACGGCTGGCTTGCACGAATCCAGCCATCTTCTTTGGACGCTCAAGTTCTTGGATTGTCAGCGGTAAACATTCTGTGAAGAAGGATTCGTATCGTCCGCTTCCGGGGCCTATTGTCCGTTCCCGGACAGCACTGCAGAAAAAACCTCATCGTATAGCGGCCTAAAACCATCCGCCACCGGTCCGAATGCAATGCAGAAGCTTGCCCAGCGACGTCGACTTCCACGCAGCGTGAAAGGAAAGGAGCGAGTGGAGACACCATTCCATTTCGTTGATGCGCTTCCACTTGAGTTAACGGCTTACGCTGATCACCTATTGCGGTGCTGGGTTGATCGAAAGAAATTTGCTCTCAATGAAACGTCTTGAGCCTCGTTGTCACTATTAAACGCGAGGAGCTGAAAGCTCGGTTCCCTAAGGAGTGATTCTCATGAAGTTCCATAAAGCTCGCGTGGTGGCTGCATTCTGGCTACTCATTCTTTCGCTAACCTCACTGACATTGGCACAGACGCCAGAAGAAACGAATCCTGCAACTACTTCCAACGTTACGACGACAGGCGGAACGGTGAATACGATCCCCCTCTTCACGACGTCGACCAATATTCAGAACTCCATCCTTACTCAGACCGGAACAACAAGCCTCAATGTCCTTGGCAAATTCACCCTGCCGGCCACTGGAGTGGCCACTTCCGGCGCCGGCAAGAATTCACAGGCCGAGGGATTCGTGGCATCGGCGTTTAACAGTTCGACTTCGAGCGCCGTTGCTCAGACATTCCAACTGCAAGCCGAGCCGGCCGGAAATAATACGGCCTCCCCCAGCGGTACGTTGAACCTGCTCTACGCTTCAGGCACTGCCACCCCCAAGGAGACAGGACTGAAGATCAGCAGTAAGGGCGTGATCACCTTCGCCTCCGGTCAGACTTTTCCAGGAGGGGACTCCTTCTGCATCGCGACGTCCGGTGGCTTCGGAAATGGTGGCACGACTTTCGTCGCGCCAGCCTTTACTGTGCCTGCAGTGAACAAGTGCACACCGTGGTCGGGCTTCACGAAGACCGCTTCCACGGTCATCTTGACGACGAGCGGCGCCGCATGTCTTTCGACCACTGGCAAAACGCTGACGCTCAACCTTTCCAGCGCCGACCCGGATTTCGTAGGTACCAATCCAGCATCGGATTACATCCAGTTGACCCGGGCGTCCTCAACGGGAACGTTCAGCGGTGGCACAGACCAGGGTGAATTCTCTGGAAGCGCAGACCAGGTAACCTGCACGTCCGGTCTGTTGTCACTCCCTGACATGCAC
>DATFQQ010000324.1:0-14729 GCA_035264195.1 Candidatus Sulfotelmatobacter sp.
GAGACACTAGGATTGATTTCACAGGGCAAGACGCTGCAGGAGATCGCTGAGATTCGCGGGCGCCAACTCGGAACAGTAGTCAATGCGGTGGCGGCCTTAGTCGAGACCGGGACGGTCGAATTTAATCCTGACTGGATCGAGCGTAATAAGCTAACTGTCATAGAGGCCGCCTGCCACCGTGCGGGACTGGAGAAGATCGAACGGTTGAAACCTCTCAAAGAGGTACTGCCGCCCGAAGTCACTTATGACGAGATCCGGTTGGTCCTGGCCCATCTACGCCACCAGCAGCTTCAGGACAACAAGGAGATATCTGCTTAGGTACGCCAGAGATCCCACTTGAAAAAGAATGCTTCTTGACCTCCGATGAGCTTGCCCATCCTGCTATTATTGGTATTAATTTAGTAATTCTGTGGGAGAGCTTTAACCTCGGCGCTGTCGCGTGCAGCGTCCCTTCCGCCACGTCGATCTGTTTGAGAAATCCGGAGGCTAGGGAACATGGGAAGCGACACTCCGCTTTCTGCACGAATCTCACGAAGTAATCTGCTGCGCTACCTCCTTTCGGGCGCTGCACTATTGGTTGCTGTCTCGGTTTGTGCCGGAATGGCATTCGTTGGCGGCGATCGTTTTGCACCCGTAGTTCTATTCATGGCCGTGGCCTTTTCTGCCTGGTACTGCGGTGTTGCACCAGCAATTATGACTGCCGTGCTGGCGGTAGTGGCCGTAGGATCTGGATTCGGTCCGGGCATCCATGCTTTTCGGGCTTCGACTGCACCGGACTTGATAGGCTTTTCAATGTTCCTGGTTTGTTCTGTCCTGATCATTTTGATGGGCGAATCACGCCGACGGCAGAACGCCGCGCTCTGGCAGGCACAGGAGGAGCTGGAACTCAAGGTGCGGGAGCGCACTGCGGATCTTGACAACGTCAACCGCAATTTGCGTGACCTTTCCGCTCGTCTTATGCAGTTGCAGGATGACGAACGAAGACGTATCGCCCGCGAATTGCACGACAGCGTCGGCCAAACTCTGGCGGCGCTTAGCATGAATCTGACGACGGTCCGTGCTGATATCGAACAGCTTGCCAGGACCGCCATCGCGCTAAACGACAGTGAGGGCCTTGTCCGTGAGATGGTGACTGAGGTCCGAACGATCTCCCACCTGTTGCATCCTCCTCTGCTCGACGAACTAGGGCTGGCTTCGGCGCTCCGCTGGTATGTCGGCGGGTTTTCCCAGCGCAGTAACATCAGAGTTGATCTCGATATGTCCGAAGATTTTGTCCGGCTCCCGGCAGAAATGGAGACCGCGATTTTCCGCGTGGTACAGGAATGTCTCACCAATATCCACCGGCACTCAGGAAGCCCGGTTGCGCGAATTCGCGTTCGCGAACGCGACGGAACTTGTCAGGTCGAGATTGAAGATAAAGGCAAGGGCATTCCATCCAAAAAACTGGAAGAGATGGCATCCGCGGGTACGCCGGGTGTGGGAATTCGCGGCATGCAGGAACGGATCCGGCAATTAGGCGGAACCATGGAATTAAGCTCGGGATCGAACGGTACGATCGTGACTGTTCGCTTGCCTGTGCAACTGTCGGAAACAACCGAGATTCCAGCTGAAGACCGGTCGCCACAAGCCGCAGCGTAAGAACCTGAGCGTCGTTTGCTAAATGGTGTGGCTCATCTTCCGTTGCGCCGCCCAGCAATGTCATGCAGAGCGGAGCCGCAGTGCAGCGAAGCGGAACTCCGGCGGAGTCGAAGCATCCCTACCTTAGAACAACTGTTGCGGGAAGGGATTCCCCGCGTCGCTCGATATGACAGGTGCACACGAGGGCATTGGACTACCCGAACTTCTTGACCGCCCCAATCCTCTCAGGACTGCGATGCTAGCTTTGCCGCCTCGCGCCCTGAGCGAATGCAGTCAGGAACACCGATTCCGCGGTAAGCATTGCCGGCCAGAGTCAAACCCGGTAGCTGCTGCCGTAAGCGTTCAATGCGCTCGAGGCGCTCGAGGTGGCCAACGCTGTATTGCGCCATCGCCGACTTCCATTTGCAGACGCGTGCGAATAGCGGCTCGGCGCGAAGCCCGATGATCTGCTGCAATTCATTGCGCACGATTCCGACGATCTGATCGTCGGAGAGCGGCCACACGTTCTCGGCATTCATCCCAGCGAAGAAACAACGCAGCAGGGCACGATCCTCAGGAGCGCGATGCGGGAATTTGTTATGGACGAAAGTGGCTGCCAGCAGTCGCTTGCCTTCGCTGCGCGGGACGAGAAATCCGAAGCCGGGTGGAAGGGAGCACCGTACTTCTCGGTCGTAGCCGATCCCAACTGTAATCGAAGAACTATATTGCACGGCCGCCAGCTCGTCCGCGAGCTGGCCACTCGTAAGCCTCAGCACATTAGCAGCAGCCAGTCCTGGCAAGGCAATCACTACCGCATCGAATTGGTCCGATTGCATTCCCGCTGAAACGACCCAGCCACCAGCTTCTGGCTGAATGGCCTGCACCGTAGCATTTGTCAGTAGAGAATCGGGAGTTAGGCGCGATGTCACCGATTCGGCTAGGTGCTGCATCCCGTCGGTCAACGACGTGAAGAGTGGAGGCGCGGGTTTGCGTGGTCCTTTCCCCATCTTCTTGCGTGCGGCAAGCATTGCTCGTCCCAGACTGCCATGCGTTCGCTCCATCTCCGCAAATCGTGGCAGCACTGCACGCACGCTGAGCGTGGCTGACTCTCCGCCGTAGACGCCTGAAAGCAAGGGATCCGCGAGGCGGTCTACCATCTCACGGCCATAATGTCGCTCGACAAAGTCGGCGACGGATTCATCGTGATCCACTGCACGCGGCGGATGGAAGAGTTCCCGCGTCATGCGCAGCTTGGTTCTCCAGGAGAAGAGCGGAGAGAGGCCCGTCGGCAGAATCTTCGTCGGGACCATGAACATCAGCCCATCGGGCATCTCGACCAACCGGCCGCGCGTCAGGATGTAAGTCTTACGATCGGTGTCGTTCGATCCGATGAGCTGATCGCCAATTCCCAGGGTGCGGCAAAGATCGGCCGCCCAAGGTTTTTCTGTAACGAATGAATCAGGGCCGGCCTCAACGATGCAACCGTCGATCTTCTCTGTGCGGAGCACGCCACCAAGGCGAGAAGAGGACTCGTATAACGTGTATTCAAGTTCAGCGCCGGCTTTGCGCTGCTCTTCGATCTCAAATGCTGCGGCGAGGCCCGAGATTCCCCCGCCGATGATGGCGATGCGTTTCATCGATGCCGGCTTCCGCCATCGGACTTTTGGTTGGTCGATCCTGCGGCGGAATACTCCTGAACGAATTTCGCCAGATTCTTTACGTTATCCACCGGCGTCTCAGGAAGAATGCCGTGGCCGAGGTTAAAGATGTGTCCGGGTCGTCCTCCTGCCCGGCGCAAAATCTCCTCTGCGCGCGACTTCAGTTCTTTCCAGTCGGCAAACAGCAGCACAGGATCGAGATTTCCTTGCACCGCTGCCTTGTGATCCACACGTTGCCACCCTTCATCGAGCGGAACACGCCAGTCGAGACCGATAACATCTGCGCCGGTTTCTTTCATTGACGGGAGCAACGTTGCACTGTCCGTACCGAAGTAGATGATCGGTACACCAGTCTTCTGCAGTTGCTTCACCATGCCGCTGACGTGCGGAAGAACGTAACAGCGATAATCTTCGACGCTCAGGCATCCAACCCAGCTATCGAAGATCTGAATCGCGTCGGCACCTGCGCGTACCTGCTCGGCCGAGTACGCCGTCGTGACGGCAACGAGCTTGCCCATCAGCGTATCCCAGTCAGCGGGAGTGTTGTACATCATCTTCTTGGCATGAACGTAGTTTCGCGATCCTCCGCCCTCGATCATGTAGCTGGCGAGGGTGAATGGCGCGCCGCAGAAGCCGATGAGAGGAACGCGATCCGCGAAGTGTTTCGCCACCAGACCGACGGCTTCGGAAACATATCCGAGTTCAGCCCATCGGTCGGTACGCAGATTTGCGATGTCCACTTTGCTGCGAACGGGCTTCTCGATCACAGGGCCTTCGCCTGCAGAAAAATGGAAAGGCAAGCCCATGACTTCCAGCGGCAAAAGCAGGTCGGCAAAAATGATGGCAGCATCGACGCCGAGGATCTCTGCCGCGTCGATCGTAACCTGGGCGGCTAGCGCCGGTTTCTTGCAGATCTCCAGCAGCGAATGCTGCTTCCTGACTGCACGATACTCGGCCATGTAGCGCCCGGCCTGCCGCATGAACCACACAGGCGTTCGGTCGACCGGTTGGGACTTGCAGGCGCGGACGAAGTTCGAATTTGGAGCAGACATGAATTGTTGAATTTAGCATTTTTGGCCGAAACATGCTGTGTGATCGCTCACTCGCAGGCAGGCTGCTGTGCGAGACTAGAGATGTGGGAAAAATTGCAGTCGCCTTGGCAATCGGGCTAACCGCGTTCATTTGCGCAGCGTGGCAGAGTCCTCATGCCAGTCAACCCTCTGGTAAGGCGTCTCCGACCTTCTACAAAGACATTCTGCCCATCCTTCAGGATCATTGCCAGGTTTGTCATCGTCCCGGTGAAATTGCGCCTATGCCGCTAGTGACATATGAAGAAACGCGGCCATGGGCTCCCGCGATTGCGCATTCGGTGGGAATGAAGATGATGCCACCATGGTTTGCCGACGCGAGATTCGGCCATTTCTCGAATGACCCCTCATTAACAGATCATCAGATCGAAACCATCGCGGCGTGGGCCGCCGCGGGCGCACCCGCTGGTGAGTCAAAAGACGCGCCTCCTCCAAGGCAGTGGGCAGACGGTTGGAACATTCCTCAGCCGGATCTGACCGTGAAAATGCCAAAGGCGGTCGAGATCCCTGCACACGGAGAAGTGGAGTACACCTACGAGATCGTGCCCACGCATTTTGCCCAAGATCGCTGGGTGCAAATGTCGGAGCTTCGTCCGGGTAGTGCAGCGAATGTGCATCATGCTGTGGTCTATATACGTCCGCATGATTCGGAATGGCTCCGGCATGCGCCCGTCGGTGAGCCCTTCACCGCCTCTACCCTGAGCGATCCGGTCGAGCGGCGTCAGGCACACGAAACGACCAGCGATCTGTTGCTCGTTTACGCGCCCGGCAGTTCTCCGGATCAGTGGCCCGACGGAATGGCGAAATTCGTTCCTGCAGGATCCGATCTCGTTTTTCAAATGCACTACACGACGAACGGCACTGCGGCTCAAGACCAAACGAGCATCGGTCTCGTCTTTACGAAGATTCCGCCTAAGCAGCGCGTCATCACTCTGCAATTGAACAGCCATGCTTTGATCATCCCGCCCGGCGCAGATGATTTCCGCGTCCAAGTGCAAGGTTCGCTTCCCAATGACGCCACTCTTCTCAGTTTCTTTCCGCACATGCACCTGCGTGGAAAACGTTTTGAATACGACATTGTTGACGATAACGGCAGCGTCGAAGTGCTGTTACGCGTGAATTATCACTTCCACTGGCAATTGAGTTATAAGCTGGCCGAGCCGCGTCTATTGAAGGCCGGAACCAAACTTCGGGCTATCGCCTGGTATGACAACTCGAAGAACAATCCGCATAATCCCGATCCCACGAAGACCGTGACCTGGGGAGACCAGACTTCCGACGAAATGATGGTCGGATTCTTCGATGTTGCGGTTCCAGCCGGGATGGATAAGTGGAAGTTCTTTGAACGCAAACAATCCTTGCCATCGAAAACAGATTGACCGGACGGCGCTTGCGAGCCTTCCCCATCCTCTGTAACCTTGTATAGGTCCACGCCAATTGAGCTCTATCTCTACGCTTCCAACTTCTGAGGAAGGTCATCGCGTACCGCAACGATTGCGGGCGGTCTCGTACTGCACGCTGGTACTCGTGTTCGTGGCGGTGTACCTGGGTTCGGTCTTTTCGCCGCCATTGCTCGATGATGCAGATAGCACTCACGCCGAAGCTGCCCGCGAAATGTTCGTAACTGGCGATTATGTGACTCTGCATGTCAACGGAGTTCGTTATCTCGAAAAAGCCCCTTTGCCTTATTGGCTCGTGGCATTCAGCTATCACATTTTCGGAGTAAATGAATTCGCCACGCGCTTGCCAATGGCCTTGTCGGTTCTATTCCTCGGATTATTGGCTTTTGTGTGGGGCCAGCGCGCCTTCGGAGAGCGTGCTGGCGTTTACGCCGCCGCCTTCGTTTACACGGCCGCCGGGGTGTTTCTCTTCACGCGTATTCTGATCCCCGATGTACTGTTAAGCCTTCTGATCGCCGCGGCTCTCTATTTCTTCCTGACGGGACTCGAGCCCCAGAGCAGCGCTTGGCGCTGGTATGCCGGCTACACATGCATGGCATTAGGAGTACTCACCAAGGGCCTGATTGCGCTAGCATTCCCCGGAGGCGCCGCTTTCCTATTTTTGGCGATAACCGGCGACTGGAGGCGATGGCGGGAGTTCAGGCTACTTTCAGGTTTTGCTCTTTTTCTACTGATCGCCGCACCTTGGCACATTCTTGCGGGGCTACGGAATACAGGCGGCCAGAATGGCCACGGCTTTTTCTGGTTCTATTTCGTCAACGAACACTTCCTTCGGTTCCTGGGAAAGCGCTATCCGCGCGACTACAACAAACTGCCTTGGGTGCTCTACTGGTCACTTCACCTGGTTTGGCTCTTTCCGTGGAGCCTGTATCTACCGGCAGCCATTCGTACGATCGGTGACGTCCGCAAAGAGAAGCCCACCGCCGGTTTTGCCGTGCGCACCCGTCTTATGTGCTGGATCTTGGCCGGGCTGATCCTCGTCTTCTTCGCTATCTCGACTAATCAGGAGTACTACACCTTCCCTGCGTATCTACCCTTGCTGATACTCCTCGCAGACGGAATCGCGCGTTGCGAAGCGAGCGACTGCGATCAGCACGTACGCAAAGGATGGCTGAGGATTTCTGCGGGAATTCTTGCGACCATAGGGTTGGTCGCGAGCGCAACGCTGTTCGCCCTGCTATGGAAGTCACGCACTCTTCCCTTCGAGCCCGATATTGGCAACGTGCTGGCCAAACACAACATGGATACCGACACTCTCTCGACCTCGCACATGCTCGATCTGAGTTACGAGTCGTTTGCGGCGTTGCGGCTTCCGGCGATCCTTGCGGCCATCACCTTATTGGTGATGCCTGCTCTATCTTTTGTGCTTCGTCTTCGTCGGCGGCATTATGCGGCAACTTGCGCGATGGCCCTGGGAATGGCTGTCTTCCTAATTGCGGCGCATATCGCTCTCGGACGATTCGGACCCTACCTTTCCTCGCACGATCTGGCGCGCCAGATTGCCGCCCGGGCGAATCCGCAAGATCGCGTCATGATCTACGGCGATCAGGCGTTCGGCTCGTCTCTTCTCTTTTATCTTCAAAAACCAATTGAATTAGTCGAGGGCCGCACGACCTCGATGTGGTTTGGATCGACTTTTCCCGATGCTCCGAAGATCTACCTAAGCAATTCGGATCTCCAGCGGGATTGGTCAGCAAGCAACCGCATATTCCTCTTCGTCCCGCCGCACCTGAAAGCAAAGGTCGATGATCTGCTGCCGAATCGGTACACCGTTGCCGAAGTATCGGGCAAGTACGTCTACAGCAATCAGCCGTGAGCCTCTTTCGATCTCTGCTACACTCTCACTTTCCTGAGGCCAAAGAACAAATGACTAAGAAGCTTCTTGGTGCTGCGTCGACTCTTCTCTTGATTTTTGCATTCAGCATCTCCGCTATCAAAACCAAGGCACAGTCCAGCGCAGCAGCCGCGAATCCCGGGCCAAAGAAGGCCGAAGAAGTTTTCAAGAACATTCAGGTGCTGAAGGGGATTCCGGCCGATCAGGTGTTTCCGACCATGCAGTTCATCACTGCCTCCTTGGGAGTCGAATGCGATTTTTGTCACGTCCGCGACGCTTTCGAGAAAGACGACAAGAAGCCGAAGGCCACGGCTCGCAAAATGATGGAGATGATGTTTGCCATCAACTCGGACAACTTCGACAGACACCGCGCCGTAACCTGCTATTCCTGCCATCGTGGCAGCGTGCAACCGGCTGCGATCCCCGCCGTGATGATCGAGGAACCAAGACAGCCGATGGGCGAGCCTCACCGCGCGGAAGCCGATAAGGCGTCTTCCGACGCGAAGGAAAGCACCGGTCCGACTGCCGATCAGTTGCTCGACAAGTACATTCAGGCGGTTGGCGGTGCGTCGGCAGTCGATAAGATCAGCAGCCGGGTCATGAAGGGTTCCATTGATTTCAGTGGCAAGTCTCTACCCATCGATATCTACGCGAGAGATCCCGAAAAACGAATCTCGCTGACCCACATGCCCAATGGCGACAGCGTTACCGCCTTTAATGGAAAAGAAGGCTGGCTCGGCACTCCAGGCAGGCCGTTGCGCGAGATGCACGGTAGCGATCTCGATGGCGCTGCGATCGACGCCGATCTTCACCTCGCCACCGATTTTAAGCAAATGTTCAGCAAGATGCGGGTAGAAGGCACTGAGAAGATCGACGATCATCAAACCCAGGTCGTCGTCGGAGAGCGCCAGGACAAGACTCCGATCCGGCTATATTTTGACGAGCAGTCTGGATTGCTTGTTCGATTAGTACGTTTCGGCGAAACCGCGCTGGGATGGCTTCCGACGCAAATCGACTATGCCGATTATCGAGAGCTGAACGGCGTAAAAGTGCCGTACCGGTGGACGCTCGCAAGACCGAGCGGCAAGTTTACGATTCAGGTTAGCGAGATGCAGCAGAACGTTCCGGTAGATGACGCAAAATTCGTTAAGCCCGAAGCTCCACAAGAGCAGCCGAAGGCCCCCGCTAAATAACGTCAGTGGGATTAAATCGGAGGCCAGCGTTCGGCGTCAGCTCGCTTTGCCGGTGGCAGGTACTGTGGTCGTGACGACTGGGTCAGCTTCAATGGTGACTTCGACTTCAGCACCCTCTTTGAGTTTGACTTTCTTACCTTCGCCATCCACCAAATGATTAGGAACACGGATTTCCCGGTAGAGATGGTCGGCACCCTCGACCGCGATTTGCGCCTTTTCCGGTTCGCCAGTATGCGGATGAGGCTGAATTACTCTTTCGACTTTCCCTGGAAGTGTTGTACTAGCCTTCTGTTCGTCGGTCGACACAGAGTGTTCCCTTCGCGAACGCGTTTTAGCTTGTCTTCGGAAGATTGAAAACGATCAAAGCAGAGTGTCTCCGAAGTCTCCTATATGTGCTATACATGAAACCCTGTAGCTTGATTGAAAGTTTCAGGAGCTTTTCAGATACTTTCGCTATTCTTCTAATGCACGCCTGCAGCGATTCTACCCAGGCTTATACACATTGAAGCGTTATTACTTCCTCCTCTTCATCGCGGTAAGGTTCATTATCTCGGTGCCGACCATTGCCCAGACGGGCCAGTCCCCCGGCCATGTAGGCGAAACGACCGACCGCCATTCGCTCTCCGGAGTCGTACTGGATCCCTCCGGCGCAGCCATCCCCAGCGCTCTCGTAACGCTCTTCGGAAGCGGGAAAGAAGCCTTGGGTGAAACTACCAGCGATGCGCTGGGAGCGTTCCATTTCGACAAGGTCAACATCGGGAAGTACGTCCTGAATTTCCATGCTGATGGCTTCCGCGATTCGCAACTTCCGCTTTCGGTTACAACTCGGCGAACGGTTCCGGTTCGTATGGTCATGCAAATTCTGGTGCAGTCCGAGACGGTGACAGTGGCGACGGGAGAAGCGGTCCCCCTCATTAGTACCGATACGCAGGTGAACCAGAACACCAATACCATTGATCGGAACGCACTAGACCGCATCCCGGTCTTCGATCAGGACTACATCACCACCATGTCCAGATTCCTCGACGACAACGCCACGGGAACGAACGGCGTCACGCTGGTGGTGAATGGAATCGAGGCGAATGGTCCGGGAGTCACGCCGTCGGCCGTCCAGGAAGTCCGCATCAACAACAATCCATTTTCCGCGCGCTTCTCTCGGCCCGGACGGGCGCGTCTGGAAATCATCACCAAGGGCGGAACACCTAACTATCACGGCTCGCTGAATTTCATGTTTCGCGATTCCGTGTTCGATGCGAGCAACGCGTTCGCAGTCGTCAAGCCGCCCGAGCGCCGAGAGTATTTCGAGGGCTCGGTGACTGGACCGCTCGGCCGCAGCAAACGTACCAGCTTTCTGCTAGCACTGGACGAAGACATCCTCGACCAGCAAGACATTATGGACGTCAACGCGATCGCGGCGGCTGAGTCGCTCGGCTTCGGGCAAATCGCGCAGTCACTACCGAACCCGACGCATCATTTCTTCGGCTCCGGCCGCGTCTTTCACGACCTTGCTAACGGAGATCAGTTCTGGATCGGCTATTCCTACGAGCATCGCTCATCCGAGAATCAGGGGGCCGGAGGCACCACGCTCCCCAGTGCCGCAACTAACACACACTTTCTGGAGCACGAAATCAATGTTAGCTACCTCCACCAGTTCTCGCCGCACTGGCTGAACCAGTTGCGATTTCTGGTTGGCCACTACGACAATTCCGTTGCGAGTGTAGACCCGGCAGCACAGGTCGCTGTCTCTGGACTCTTTACCGCAGGAGGAGCACAAGCGGATTCCCGCCGCACCGAGTATCACTTTGACGGTACCGACTTTGCCACCTACGCCAACGGCAAACATCAACTCAGTTTCGGAATCGATGTCCCGGATATCAGCCGCCGAGGCCTTGATGATTTCACCAACCGGGCTGGGATTTATACGTTTGCCAGTTCAGCGGACTACTCGAGCGGTTTGCCTGCAACGTACATGTTGCAGTCTGGCCAGGGACATGTAGCGTTCCTCGAAAGAGCGCTCTGCGGGTTCTTTGAAGACGACGTCCGGTTGCGCTCGAACCTGTCCATTTATCTCGGCGTTCGTTATTACTTCCAGAATTATTTCCATGACGATCCGAACAACTTTGCGCCGCGGTTCGGCTTCGCTTATGCGCCGAGCGCAAAGAGCAAGACCATCATCCGGGGTGGGGCGGGCATGTTCTACGACCGCACCGGCCCTGGCCCGATCGGTGATCTCATGCACTTCGACGGCGTGAATCTCTTACGGTTCATCGTGGATTCCCCGGCGCACTATCCTATTCAGCCAACTGATCTCGCAGGGGTTCCCACGAGTATCGTTGTACTCGATTCCCGCACTCGCATTCCCTATGTCTTGCAATACAGCATTGGCGTTGAGCGCCAGATCACGCCCAAGAGCACCTTCAGCGCCGTTTACATCGGCAACCGCGGGATCGGTTCGTTCCGATCGATTGATGCCAACGCGCCGATCGTCAGCAGTCTCGTTCGTCCTAACCCTTCACTCGGGCAAGTCCGCGATCTGCAGTCTGAGGGATATTTGAAGGGCAACGCGATGGAGCTGACATTCCGAGGCAAGGTCAACCGCTATTTCTCCGGGCAAATTCAGTACACACTCAGCCGAACGGACAACAACACCAGTGGCATCACTTTTTTCCCCGCCAACAGCTACAACGCGGCCGCCGATTGGGGTCGCGCTGACAATGATCGCCTGCATAAGTTCGATCTGCTCGCCACGAGTCAGCCGAGCAAGTTTTTCACTTTGGGAGTTGCACTCTCCCTCTACGACGGGAAACCGGTAAACATCACAACCGGTGGAGACAACAACCACGATGGCATTCTCAACGACCGTCCTGTAGGAGTTGCCCGTAACGCGATGGCCGGACCTGGCCTGATCGACCTTGATCTGAACGTGTCTCATGATTTCCCGCTCTCGAAGGCGAAGCAAGAGGCCAAGGTCATCACCTTGTCCTTGAACTCCTTCAATGTCCTGAACCATCCCAACTACCTTACTTACATAGGAACCGTTTCATCCCCACTGTTCGGGAAGCCGGTTGCCGCGAATCCGCCGCGCCGCATGCAACTCGATGTGCAGTTCAAGTTCTGAGAGCCTCTCACGCGTAATTCAATAACAAAACCTGATAGGCACGATAAATAGTTTCGATTTCCGGGAAGACTCTGTGGACGATACATTGAGGCGTCCTTGGAGTAGTGTGGCAGTTCGAATTCACCCCAGGAGAACATTCCTCAGTGCTCAACCGAAAAAGGTGGATCGCTTGGCTGGTAACGCCAATCCTGGTCCTCGCCTTTACGCAAGTCCTCTGCGGCCAAGCCCCTACAGCGCCGAGTCCGTCAACCGATACGAACGCGCGCCTCGCGAAGCTGGAACAGCAGGCCGCAGCCGCCCAAGGTTCTGCCGACAACGCTTGGATGCTTACCAGCGCCGCGCTCGTGTTGATGATGACGGGCCCCGGTCTGGCCCTCTTCTATTGCGGGTTGGTGCGCAAGAAGAACGTCCTGGGCACCATGATGCAAAGCTTTGCTCTGATGGCCGTTATCACGGTGCTCTGGGGACTCTTCAGTTATAGCTTGTCATTCGGCGCTGGAAACAGTTTTATCGGAGGGTTGCACAATCTGTTTCTCAACGGCGTCGGTGCCGCTCCTGATGCCGACTACGCCGCCACGATTCCCGCACAGACCTTCATGGTCTACCAGTTGATGTTCGCCATCATTACACCGGGGCTGATCGCCGGAGCCTTCGCCGAGCGCATGAAATTCAGCGCGATGCTGGCCTTTATGGTTCTGTGGTCGATTATCGTTTACAACCCGATGGCGCACATGGTCTGGGGCAAAGGCGGACTGCTGAATGCCTCGCTCGGTGGCAGATTCCCGACATTGGATTTCGCAGGCGGGACCGTCGTCCACGTCACCTCCGGAGTTTCCGCTCTAGTCTGCGCTTTGTATCTCGGCAAGCGCCTCGGCTATCCCAAGCAGCCTATGCCGCCTCATAGCGTCGTCCTGAGCTTTATCGGCGCATGCTTACTCTGGGTCGGATGGTTCGGCTTCAACGCGGGTAGCGCGCTGGCGGCCGGCAGTTTGGCAACAAGCGCATTCGTCGCTACGCACTTCGCCGCTGCTTCCGCGGCGGTCGGATGGGGCGCGGCTGAGTGGTTCCGCAACGGCAAGGCCAGCGTTTTGGGCGGAATCTCCGGCGCCGTAGCGGGACTCGTCGCCATCACTCCTGCTGCAGGTTTTGTAAAACCCATGCCAGCTCTACTCATTGGGTTAATCGCTGGTGTGTTCTGCTATTGCATGGTCGCAGTCGTGAAGGCGAAGTTCGGCTATGACGACTCGCTCGACGCGTTCGGTGTTCACGGAGCGGGCGGCACATTGGGCGCTTTACTCACCGGAATCTTCGCGGTGAGCGCCGTCAACCCGATCTTCAAGGACGCGCAAGGAAACACGCTACCGTCCGGTTTAATCGACGGCCATCCTTATCAGGTGGTGAACCAGTTGGTCGGCATCGCGATCGCATGGGTGATCGCGATCGTGGGCACACTCATCATTTTGAAACTGGTCGACGTTACGATCGGCTTACGAGTTTCCGAAGAAGAAGAAGTGCAGGGCCTGGATCTCTCCCAACATGGCGAAGAGGGATATTATTGGGAAACGCCAGCCTAGTAGCGGGTCTTTTTTGATGACCTATACAGCTGCAGTAAACAACGCAGAACAGGACTTGCAAATACTATGACGAAGATCGAAGCAGTCATACAGAATTCCAAGCTGGACGCCGTGAAGTCGGCGCTGCAAGAGGTCGGTGTCGAAGGCATGACCGTTCTCGAAGTTAGAGGTCATGGACGACAGAAAGGCCATACCGAAGTGTATCGAGGCCGTGAGTACAGTGTGGATCTGATCCCCAAGACCAAGCTGGAGTTGGTCCTGGCCGACACAATGGTAGACAAAGCCGTACAAGCCATTCTAGGTGCTGCGCGCACCGGGAAAATCGGCGATGGCAAGATCTTCCTCACCCGCGTCGATGACGCCATCCGCATCCGCAACGATGAACGCGGTGAAGGAGCTCTATAAATCTGGGGGTTTGGTTTTCGATTGCGGCTATTTTTGCCGGGGCGCGGTTGAAAGAGTCGAGTCGGTAACGTATATCCTGCAGCGGACGCTGCAGGGTAAATGGCTTTCATCATGGCTGCGTCCTACTCCATCGGCGAAATGCGGGGATCTCTGAACGACGAGTCGTCGCGCATCCAGAGGGAATTTGAAGCCACAGGCGACGGACGCGCCTGTGTCACGCAACGCACGCACCTCATCGAAGATATCCTGTCGCGGCTCTGGCGCGACATCGTCTCGGCCGACGAATCCAAGCCTGACAACTTTGCGCTGGTGGCCACTGGAGGATTCGGGCGAGGCTGGCTCTTTCCTTACTCCGATGTTGACATCCTCTTTCTCTTTGGGGATCGTGACGCTGAACAGGCCTTCAAGGATCCCGTCAGGCGTTTCTCGCAGGAGTTGTGGGACCTTCGACTCAAGCTGAGCCCAGCTTCGCGCACGCTGGCCGAATGCGATCGTTACGAGGCCAACAACACTGAGTTTACGATTTCCCTTCTTGATTGCCGACACCTTGCCGGCGATCGCGACCTGTTCCGCCGCCTGCACGACAAGGTCATCCCAAAACTTGTCATGCGCGAATCCAAAGCCCTGTTGCAGGGATTGGCAGAAGTTACGCGCGAGCGCCATGCGAAACATGGCATGACCTTGTACCATCTTGAGCCGAATGTAAAAGAAGCTCCCGGCGGGCTTCGCGATTGCAACGTCGCCAATTGGCTCGCCCTAATCTCCGCCATGGACAAGCTTCA
>DATFQQ010000325.1:0-6296 GCA_035264195.1 Candidatus Sulfotelmatobacter sp.
GCACTGATCGTGTGCTTACGCTTCGGGTCGAAGATCACCAGATCGGCATCGCTTCCCACGGCAATCGTCCCTTTGCGCGGATAGAGTCCGAACAGTTTCGCCGGAGTAGTCGAAACCAGCTCTACGAATCGATTCACGCTAAAGCGGCCACTGGCGACGCCACCCGAATAAATCAAGCTCATGCGGTGCTCAATTCCCGGGCCTCCGTTGGGGATTTTGGTGAAATCATCGCGGCCCAACTCCTTCTGCTCCTTAAAGCAGAAGGGGCAATGATCGGTGGACACAACCTGTAGGTGATCGCACTTCAACCCGTTCCACAATTTTTCCTGGTGCCACTTCTCGCGTAGTGGAGGCGTGAAGACATATTTTGCTCCTTCGAAACCGGGCGCATCAAAATTATCAATCGACAGATAAAGGTACTGAGGGCAAGTCTCCGCATAAACCGGAAGCCCGCGATCACGCGCCTCGCGAACTTTCTCAAGAGCATCGTTGCAACTGAGGTGAACAATATAAATTGGGGCTCCAGCCATCTCGGCGAGTGCAATGGCGCGCGCGGTTGCCTCAGCCTCAGCAGTCGTCGGGCGAGTCAGGGCGTGATATTTCGGGGCCTTCTTCCCTTCTGCGAGAGCCTGCTGGACGATGACGTCGATCGCGCTCCCATTTTCCGCGTGCATGCAAACCAGGCCGCCGTTCTTCGATGTAGTCTGCAATGCCTTGAAGATGCTGCCGTCATCCAGCATGAAAACTCCGGGATACGCCATAAAGAGCTTGAAACTCGTCACACCTTCGCGGACGAGATCGTTCATCTCCGAGAGCTGCCCGCCTGAGACGTCGGTCACAATGCAGTGAAATGCGTAGTCACATACTGCCTTGTTCGATGCCTTGCTCATCCAGGTATCGAACGCCTGGCGCAGTGGCTGCCCCTTATATTGGATGGCGAAGTCGATCAGCGTCGTGGTGCCACCGAAAGCGGCTGCCCGGGTACCTGTCTCAAAATCGTCGGCGCTGGTCGTACCTCCAAACGGCATATCGAGGTGCGTGTGTACATCAATGCCTCCCGGCAGCACGAACTTCTCGCTTGCATCGATCAGGTGAGTGGCATTTTGCGATGGCAGATCCTTCCCTATCGCGGCGATCTTGCCGCTGGAAATAGCAATATCGGCCAAATAGGTATCAGTTGCTGTGACGACGGAACCGTTGCGAATGATCGTGTCGAAGCTCATCAAGCCCTCCGCGCCGGAATGAGAAGGAAATTATGCTACACTGCCGCCCTTTAGTTCTTCATAATCATTTCTCCACGAACTTCGTATCGAAGGGAACCTGCCATGCAATTCGGCATCACTCTCAAACCCGATATTTCTGTCGAACGCATTGTGGGACTCACAAAGCAGGCGGAGAACGCCGGCTTCGAATACGGATGGATTTTCGATTCTCATGTCTTGTGGAAGGAACCTTTTCCGCTGCTCACGCTGATGGCGACAAACACCCAACGGATGCGGCTCGGGACTTGTGTAACGAATCCAGCGACCAGAGACATTACCGTGACAGCGAGCCTGTTCGCCACCCTCAATCTGATTTCGGGCGGGCGCATGGAACTCGGCATCGGTCGCGGTGACAGCTCGCGTCGAGTGCTGGGCAAGAAACCGGTGAGTTGGTCGCAACTGGAAGCTGCCGTCAAAGAGCTTCGTGATCTGATGGCTGGAAACGAAGTTGAGCATGATGGACAACCGGCCCGCCTTACCTGGGCCAAAGACTCTCCACGAATCTGGATCGCTGGCTACGGACCCAAGGTGCTTCACATGGCAGGCCAGGTTGCCGACGGCATTATCCTCCAGTTTGCAGATCCTGCATTAGTTGAGTGGTGCATGGGCTTTGTGAAAGAAGGCGCTCGCGCCAGTGGACGGAATGTCAACCAAATCGAAGTGATGGCCGCTGCACCGGTGTGGGTATCGGATGACCTAAATATCGGACGCGAACGAGTGCGATGGTTCCCTGCCCTGGTTTCGAATCACGTGATGGATCTGATCCGCCAGTACAAGCCCGAAGATCTTCCTCCAGCCCTAACCTCTTATGTGCAGGATCGCGGCCACTACGACTATCAGCACCACTGCGAAGTGGAGAGCGATAACGCCAACTTTGTTTCAGACGAAGTCGTTGACCGGTTCTGTCTGCTCGGACCAGCAAAGGCTCATTGCGAAAAACTGCGGGCACTAGCCAAAGTCGGCGTAACACAGTTCAACATTTATCTGATGTGTGGCGACGAAGAACAAACTCTCGACATTTATCAGAGAGACGTGCTGCCCGCCTTCCTGAATTCCAGAAAGTCCTAGATGACTACGCAGCTTCCTGCGGAGTAAGCACACCCTGACGCTGAAGGCGCATCATCGCGTAGTACGCCACAAAGGAAACAGCAAACCCAACAAACCAGGAATAGTCGTACAGAGCACGGATCGAAGAAAGTTCCAATCCGGCGAGTGCCGTCCCGGCCCCCAGACCCAGAGCAACGATCGCACGCCAATTGAATCCCAGCGAATACTCGTAGAGCCCACCTCGAAGATAAAGGTCGTTAACCCGAAGCTCCCGCCGCCGGATCAGAAAATAGTCGCAGATCATGATTCCCGCCACAGGCCCGAGAAACGCAGCGTACCCGCCCAGCCATCCCAAGATGAACGTTTTGTAGTTCGCAAGCAGTCTCCACGGCATCATCGCGATTCCCATGAAGCACGTGATAACGCCGCCAGCGCGAAAGCTGATTCTTCGCGGCCACAAGTTCGAGAAATCATTGGCGGGCGAAACCACATTTGCCCCGATGTTCACATTAAGCGTTGCGAGCAGAATGGCAACTAAGGAGATCACCACCGCAATCGGCGAATGAAAGCGGCTCAACAGCTGGACAGGATCCCAAATCGCAGTTCCATAAATGACCACAGTCGCCGAGGTCACGACAATTCCTACGAAAGCGTACAACGTCATCGTCGTGGGCAAAGCCAGCGCCTGACCAATAACCTGCTCCCGTTGATTTCGGGCGAAGCGCGTGAAGTCAGGAATATTCAACGAAACCGTCGCCCAGAAGCCCACCGTCCCATTCAATGCCGGAATGAGAAATTTCAGGAACTCGGGAAAGCTGGTGAAGCGCGACGGCACTGAAAGCATCGGACCGAAACCGCCCGCCGCTCGATAGGCCCAGCCAAGCAGAAGCAGCCCCACCCCGAGCAAGATAGGCGCACTGATTCCCTGCAGTATCCGGATGTACTCGATTCCTTTCAGAACCACGGCCAGATTGATTAACCAAAAAATAAAGAAACAGACTGCTGCGCCATATGGAAAATTCTTCCATCCCGGAATCAGTGTCGCCAGCAGAGTACTAATCGCCTCTCCGCCGATCCATGCCTGGATTCCGAACCATCCACAAGCAACCAATGCCCGCAAGACCGCAGCGACGTTCGCCCCTAGAACTCCGAACGAGGCACGCGCCAGCACCGGAAACGGAATTCCATACTTCGCTCCAGGATGCGAATTCAGCAGCATCGGCGCCAGCACGATCAGGTTTCCAAGAAAGATGGTAGCGACCGCCTGCCTCCAGTTCATCCCACCCTGAATCAGGCTCGCCGCCAGCATGTAGGTGAGAATATTCACTGACATCGAGATCCACAGTGCCGCGAAGTTGTACGTCCCCCAATGCCTTTGCTCTGCGCTCGCGGGCGCAAGGTCGTGGTTATAGAGCGGGCTGGATTCGATTCGAGATTGGAGTTCGGGCGTGGTCATCTACGTAGAATCGCCATCTGAGGATCGTGCCTGAAGCGTATCAATCGGCAGCCACTGCCGTCGCGCTCTGCGAAGTAAGCGCGCCATATGTTTCCGGACGCCGGTCACGGAAAAACTGCCAGACTTTTCGCACATCAGAGATCATGTCGAGATCCAGGTCCGCAACAACAACTTCATCCTTATCCCGGCTCGCCTGCGCGATGATCTTGCCCCGCGGATTGCAGAAATAGCTCTTGCCGTAAAATTCGCCGATACTCCACGGCTTCTCCGTTCCCACGCGATTGATCGCGCCGACAAAATATCCGTTCGCAACCGCGTGAGCAGGCTGTTCGAGTTCCCACAAATATTCTGACAATCCCGCGACGGTCGCCGACGGATTGAACACGATCTCAGCTCCATTCAACCCCAGAACTCGCGCGCCTTCGGGGAAGTGCCTGTCATAACAGATATAAACACCCACGCGTGCATACTTGGTTTCGAACACCGGGTAACCAAGATCGCCGGGCGTGAAGTAGAACTTCTCCCAGAATCCTGGGTGGCAATGTGGGATGTGATGCTTGCGATACTTGCCAAGATAACGCCCGTCCGCGTCGATCACTGCGGCGGTGTTGAAATACACCCCCGGCATGTGCTCCTCATACACCGGAACAACAATCACCATTTTGTGCTTGGCCGCGACCTTGCGCATCAATTGAACGGTCGGCCCATCGGGTACGCGCTCGGTCAGCTCATACCACCGCGCGTTTTGCTCAGCGCAAAAATACGGACCGTAGAAGAGTTCCTGCAGGCAGAGGACCTGGGCCTTTTTCTTCGCGGCCTGCTCAATCAGCTTCAGGTGCTTGTCGATCATCGCCTTCCTGATCTGCTCCAGAGGGCGTTCGGTGCTGAGCGCGTTGCTGGCTTGAATCAGAGCGCAACGGACAATGCGAGGCATGGCTCCTCCAACTCAACGGTCGAGGATCGAACTATAGCAGAAAACCGCGTGCCCTCTCACCCGACGGCGCTCCTCAACATACTAAGGATGCCGAAATGTGGATCATCAAGTGACTTCGCCATTCCGCGCGCAGTCTCACGCTTCCTGACTGTTAGAATGGGGTCCGTTTGCATCGGGGCCGTTTCATTTCGCGCGAAGTCTGCACGACCTTACGTGGTTTGCTCGTTCTTTCTCTCGCTACCGCGGCACTTAGTCAAACGAACCCTTACCTTCAAACTTCTGACACGAGACTTGTGTTTGAAGCCGGCCCGTACGCGCCGCGGGTGATTTCCCTTTCAGCCACAGGAAACACCGAATGGAAAAACCGCAGTTCGGAAAAGTTGATCCCATTCGTTGAAGTCTCGGGACGAGAATTCCCCTGCGAATGGCGCTTCAACGCCGAAGAAAGTGAGATCGACGACAAGAAAGTCTCGTTCGTCTATGAATCCAGCGCTCCTCACATCCGCCTAACTTGGGAGTGGCGCGCACCACAGGCCTACGGACCAATCGAACACGAGATCCGCGTCGAGAATCTCGACTCACAGGAACTGTGGATTCCAATGCAGGATAGCTTTGCCTTCGACTGGCAAATCGAAGAACAAGTGTCGCTGACCCACTTGTTTGTAGAAAAAGGAGCGAACAAACCATCATCAGTTGGAACGCATCAGGTCCTGGTTAACGATGCCTATCGCTGGACAGGAATCTCCAGCACATACGGCGACCTTCGCGACAGTGACCCACGCGAGATCATCCCCTGGACTCTGATTGAACGGAAGGGCGCCAACCGATCTGGTTGGTACGCCGGCATCGAATTCAGCGGACGAACCCGCATTTCCCTGGAACGAACAAAGGCTTCACTCAAAGGGGTTTTCGGACTCAACCCCGATCCCGGCCCGTTTCGCACGCGCCTCTCACCCGGCGAAGCCTTCGAATCGCCGACCATCTTTCTGGGCGGATTCCGCGGCAATCCAGACGAAGCCGGAAACGTGTTGCGCAAGTGGGTACGCGAAGTGCTTGGCAATCCCAACACCTGGAGCAATCCTGACTATCCGCTCGTGGTAAACAACAGCTGGGGTGGCGGTATGGATGTAAACGAAGACATCGCGAACCGCATGATTCGCGATGCTGCCAGCCTCGGTATGGAAATGTTTCACGTCGATGCGGGCTGGTTTCGTGCGGTGGGCGATTGGTATCCCAGCCCGCACAAGTTCCCCCATGGACTTGCTCCAATCGCAGATGAAGCGCACCAGCACGGACTAAAATTTGGCCTTTGGGTAGATTGGACGCAGGCAGGTCTGTCGACCGAACCCGGCGCACTGAATGCGCGCGACCCCAAGGTTCGCGATTGGATGGTCACTGATATTCCACGGGATTGGCAACCGGAACCATTCAAAGGACAGACGATCGATATCGGAGTCCCCGAGGCGAAGCTTTGGGCGCAGCACGAAGTGGAATGTATCGTCTCGAGCTATCACCTCGACATGCTGGAACACGATGGCTATCTGGTGGCTCACGGCTGCGACCGAACCGACCATCCTCACGCCGCTCCGGATCCGCT
>DATFQQ010000326.1:0-44626 GCA_035264195.1 Candidatus Sulfotelmatobacter sp.
GACCGACGGGGGACCCTGGCAGGTGCGGGTGATTCCAAACAAGTTTGCCGCCCTTATCAGCGACGTGCAGCCTGTGCGCAGTCTGCAACATCTGCGTCGGCGTGTCAGCGGGTTCGGCTTCCACGAGGTGATTATCGACAGTCCCGACCACTCGCGTTGCATGGCGATGCTGGACGACGAGCATGTGGCTAAAATCCTGGCGATTTACAAGCAGAGATACAACGTGCTGAGCCTCGACCCTCGCATCAGCCACATCACCATCTTTAAGAATCATGGTCTGGACGCGGGAGCCAGCTTGCAGCATCCGCACTCGCAATTGATTGCGACGCCGGTGATCCCCAGCCAAGTGCGGCACCGTCTGTACGAGGCGTTGCGCCACTACGACGATGTCGGAGAGTGCATGTTCTGCCACATGGTCGAGCGCGAGATCGAGGATCAGACGCGGGTGGTGCTGAAGAACGAGCATTTTGTGGCGATGGAGGTTTTCGCTTCAGCGACGCCGTTTACCACCCACATCTTCCCGCTACGCCACATGGCGAGCTTTGGAGATATTTCGGAACTGGAAATTTCCGACCTGGCAAGGATCTTGCGGACGCTTCTGGCAAAGATCTATGTCGGGCTGGAGAATCCCGATCTGAATTTCACGATTCGCAGCGGTCCTGCGGAATACGCGGGGGCACGCCATTTTCATTGGTACGTCAGCGTCATTCCGCGCCTGACGCGCGTGGCGGGGTTCGAGCTGGGTTCAGGGATGTTCATCAATACCGTGCTGCCGGAGGACGCGGCGGAGTATCTGCGGAAGGTCGCGATAGACAAGATAGCGGCTGCGGGGGCGGGGAAGTAAGGCATTCGGATGCGCAGTGGCGCTGGGCGGTTCAGTTCGGTTTATGAATTGCCGCATACCATTCCGCTTGTCATCCTGATGGCGCCGTTTTGTGGCGCCGGAGGACCTATGCAACTCTGTCTACAGCGCTCATGCGGTCGGAGATTGCATAGGTCCTCCGGCCTGCAAAAAGCGCAGGCCATCAGGATGACAAAGCGGTGGATTACATCAAAACCTAAAATGGACTAGTCATTTCCGCGCGAAGCGGATCGCTACCTGCGACGGTCATTCCAGGGATGTTTCGACTCCGCCGGAGTTCCGCTCAACATTTCTTAATTATTTTCTGTGGAGAGGTTGGCTGCCGAGGGAGTAATCGGTGGTGAGCGGGCCGAACTTCTTCTTTTCGGCATACAGGCGCCACCGGCGGAAGACGATGCGCAGGCTGGCCATGACCGGGATAGAGAGGTAGATGCCCAAAATGCCGGCAATTTCGCCTCCGGCCATCACGCCGAAGATCGCGGCCAAAGGATGCAGTTCCATGCTGTCGCCCATGATATGGGGGGAGGACACATAGTCCTGCACAATGCGCCACACCACCAGAAACACGATGACGATTAGCCAATGCGGATAACTGGTTAGTAGGGCCGCTGTGATGATTGCCAGACCGGCGACAAGCGGTCCAACGACCGGTATGAACTCCAGCAGTCCACCAATCGTCCCGAAGACCAGAGCATAGGGAAAGCCCATGGCCTCCAGAAAAATTGAGTAGACCAAGAGGGAAAGTGCGGCGAGACTCAACTGAGCACGGATAAAGTGCGCGAGCATCTGGTTGAGATCGTTCAAAACGTTCTCTAGAAATTCGCGCTGGGGGCGGGATTGAATGGTGGAAAGAAGAAAATCGCTGAAAGCACGTCCGTCTTTCAGGAAAAAGATAGACAGCAGCGGAACGACGAACAACAGCCATGCCTCTTTGGCGACATCCGCAGTGCGCAGGCCGATTCGCTGAGCCAAGTCGGTAATGTCGTTCTGATGACTCAGAATAAAGGCTTGCAAAGCGTCGCTTGTGTTACGACTCCACCCATGCTGTTGCCCCAATCGGGCAGTGATCTCTCCCGAGTTCAATTGGTCGATCAGGCCGGGTAGCGAGTGCCCGAAACGGGCCGCGTCGCGCGTTACCCTGGGGCCGACGATAACAAAGAACACAACCACCAGCGCCAGAAGGAGCGTGTAGATGACAGCGATGGCGCGTCCACGGCCCTTGAGTACGCGCTCCAGTTGGTCGACGAGCGGACCCATCAGGTATGCAAAGAAAATGGCAAAGAGAAAGGCGATCAGGGTATCGCGGGTGACGTAGAGAAAGCCCAGCCCCAGCGCGAACAGAAGCACAGTGACCAGAACCCGAGCCGTGCGTGAGTCAGCCAGCAGCAATAAGTTTTCCAGGGCGGTCTCGATTCTGCCGCCGGGAGCGAGAAGTCAGTCCCGGACTACTTCGGTGTTATCGGCAGGAATCGCGACTCGCATAAGCTTGAATTGATCCCGATCATCTACCCATAGGGCCCACTCAAACTCATCACTCTTTAGATTCAAACGCAACAGGTTGCGTTCAGTACCGTGAATCGAAACTTTCTCCTCGCCCACTAGCTCGAGGCGGACGCGAACCGACGTCCGGTCCTGGGGCACGAGCACGCCAAATTCCCCAGGCTCCTGCTTGCACTTTTGGCTGCCATTTTCCAGCTTGCAGTTCGTGGCAAGGTAGCGCCAGATCAGCACCTCGCGGTGAATGAAGAAATTGTTGTCGAGGATGACGGAAGTGTTTGGCATCAGGAACGGCTGCTCGGCGGGTTTAGCGGAGGACGGATTTGTGATCTTCTCGATCAGGAATTCGTTGTTGGGCAGCACAGTCAAAGAGCCGCCCGACGACTGGCTCCAGTTGTAGCTGACCAGTTCTCCGCTCGAAGTGATTTGCAGATCTGACTTCTGAGTAACCGGATCGCTGCCCACTACCTGTTTGAGCTGCGATTTGATGGAGCTTGTGGAGTTCTGTTGCTGAATGTCGAAGGTTTCCGTGGCAACCCGCTGACCCTTTACCAGTACACTGAAAGAACCGGAATCTACAGTCTGGGCAGCCGTCTTCGCCTGATTTTTTTTATCGGATGCGTTGGCGGAGATCGCCGCAGATGAAATCAGCAGGCAAGCGACCGCGCGAAACATGGTTGCATCGAACTTCACTCAGGTTCTCCTTCTTCTTCCCGGATACTGATCTTTTTCAATCGGAGTTTCTTTACGATTTCGTTGGCGATCTCTTCGACAGGCCGGCCACTAGTTTCAAATCGCCAGGATGCCAGGGAATACTTCTTGCTGCGCTGACTGTAGAGATCCCGAAATTGCTCCTTGCTGCGAAGCAAAGGGCGCTCTGTTCCCAGTTCACTGGACTGGCGACAGCATCGCTCCCAGAGTTCCTCGAATGGTGCCTCGAGAAAAAGGGTGGTAGCTCCCTCGCTAGCGAGTAACTTTGCGTTCCTTTCCTGCACGAACGCCCCTCCGCCCAACGCCACAATCCCCCTGACACCGCCGCGCAACTCCTGCAGAACCTCCTGCAATGCCTCGTGCTCGGCCTGGCGGAATGCGTTCTCGCCGGAATCTTGGAAAATGTTGGCGATCCTGCGGCCTGTGCGGCGCTCAATGCGATCGTCCAAATCTTCAAAGACCCAATTCAGCTGTTGCCCGAGGGCGCGGCCCACACTGCTCTTGCCGGCCCCCATAAAACCGACCAGGAAAACTGCGCTGACCGGGGAACTGGCGCGCTTCACTCTCGAAGGCGAAACCTGCACACCAGTCTGAGTGGCCGGCTTCCTGGAACGCTTCTTCGAGCGAACAGATCTCTTCTTTTGGCTATTTTTCAGAGCGTTTTCTGAGGTGGATTTTACCACTGAAGCTGCGCAGGACTACCGTCGAAGAGGCTGCCGCGCGCCCCATGGTACCCCAGAAGGCAATCCCTTTTTGGAGGACATAAGAAGGGTGCTCTTTGGGCTGCAGAGGAATATCATCATGCACTTCGCCGCGCACCGTGCGGGCGCTGACATCGGCCGATGTGCTGTCTGGCACAACCGCTTCGATGTCACCACTGTGGCTGGTGAGGCGGTACTCGCCGTGATCCCCGAAATCGCCAACATAACTGATTGCGCCGCTGGTCGAAATGACTTGCACGAGCGGTCCGTTCACGCCCTTCAGCGTTACGTTGCCGCTGAGAGAGTCTACTTCGACGTGGCCATCTTGGACATTCGTAAGGGAGACGGGACCATTCAGAGTTTTCACGTGTACATGGGCGTTCGTGATGTCGCGGACATCGACGTTTGCACCAGCGCCCTCTAGGTTCATATCGCCGTGAAGTTTCTCCGCGCGGAGGGCGCCTGCAGTCGAGTGCAGAGTGACGCTGGCGTCAGCCGGGGCAAGGATCTCGTAGTCGACGCGTGCGTTACGGTCGTCAGCGCCAGCCAGCAAATGCGATTGGACTTCCACCCGATTGCCGACAAGAGAGTTGTCGACCTCGACTTTGTCGGACGCCAGAATGGCGTTGATGACCACAAAGTTTCCGGTCGAAGGTTTCACCGTGACTGAGCCGTAGGGGTTGTTCACCGATACGCCGGCTTTGGGCCCAACGTTGAAGCGGTACTCTTTGTGCGTCTGTGCCGCGAGTGTAGCGACCGTCATTCCGGCCATCACCGCGCTCATCGCTGCAAACTGAATCGTAGGCCCTCTCATACGGTTACTCGACTCCCCTTCAGTTCCCGCTCAACGGCGGGCATAGCGCAACAGTGCTGTACATTACGGCAAAGAACGGTCCAATGCCAACTCAAAAAGCATGGCCTTCTGCTGGTAGGCCTCCATGAGCGACCTGCGAGCGTCTTCGTCACTCGGATCCGCATCCACGGTACTCCTCGCGTCCTGTATGTACTGATTCACGCGGCGCAGATTATCCGTGTAAGTGGCCTGTAATGCCGGAGACTGCTGCGAAATACCCTGCAACAGATCGTCATCCTTCAAGCTCGCGTTCAAGCCCGCAATCGTCGTATCCGGGACTGGCGCCTGTACCGTCGGCCGGCCTTCATTGCGAGCAATGGCTGGACCATGAGAATACTGCCGAACGTAGATGCCCGCGGCAATCAGCAAAAGTGCCGCAACCGGTGCCAGCCATCGCGACCAGCCCCAGGAGCTGCCGAATGACGGCAGGAGGGAATGATGCGAGTGTTGGGGCTTGATCAGCCCCTCCTGCCGTAATGCAATTTCAATGGAGTTCCACACACGCGGGCTGGGCTCGTGAGATGCACGCAGTTCCCCGGCCGCACATGCAATTACCAACAGGTCAGCAACGAGAGTCGCGCACTCCGAACAATCTTTGAGATGAGCACGCTGTTCCGGTCTGCTGCCGTCTTCTTGTTCTACCAAGCTCTCTCTTAATTCAAGGCAAGTCATACACCACTCCCCAAGCCTCTGCTGCCTTCCATCCAGATGTCTTAGTTCCTCGCTCTGCTTGCCCCTGTCACTCCGCCGGTCTCCGCCGGCTTTCTACTTTGTTGCCCGTATGGGCGTTCAGGATTTCTCCGCTTTTTCAGTTCGATTCATTTTTAGCATGTCGCGTAGCTTCATGCGGGCCTTATGGAGCTGGGATTTACTGTTCCCAATCGAGCAACCCACAATCGCTGCGATCTCATTATGTTCGTAACCCTCTACATCGTGAAGTACAAAAATCGTTCGATAGCCGGGCGGAAGGTCCTCGACCGCCTTCTGCAATCGCAACCGATCAATCGAGCCTGCCAAGGAGATATCCTCGGCCCCGAAATCTTTCTTCGGTGTATCGTCCTCAACCCCACCCTGGGTGGTCTCTTCCAGCGAAACTACCGGAAGACTCTTCTTTCGCAGGTGCATCAGCACCACGTTCACCGACAACCGATGCAGCCACGTCGAAAATGCCGATTCCCCGCGAAACGTTGCGATCTTGCGGTAGAGCTGAAGGAACGCCTCTTGGGTCAAGTCCTCCGCTTCCGCAGTATTCGATGTCATCCGCAGACAAAGCGAATACACACGCCGCTTGTGCTTGTCGTAAAGGGCTTGGAACGCCTGCGCGTCCCCGAGCTTCGCCCTCTCGATAAGGTCGGCTTCGATCGAATCGCCAGGTTGTCGTTGTTCAGGGTCGGTCAAGTTGCCTTTTCCGGCCGCACCCCGTGAGATGCGGCTAACTATCTTTACGTTGTATGGCTTGCAGACAATCGCGGTGGCACTACGGTAATGTGTGTATCTGAATTTTCAGAGCCTTTCTACCGTTCTTTGGATTGTTTCATCTGGTGCCTGGTCGCTGGAAATCCTTTGCCTGCGTAGCGTTGACAACGTTGCTGTGTGACTTTACAAACACTATCCCAAATTTAGAGTCGGAATCTTCGTAAATTGGTAATTTTCTTGTCTCTATTTGGTGGCGTTTGCAGTGGTAATAGTTTCCAATCCGTGCCTGTGAGGACCAGTTTCACGGACCCGCAGTAGGATCGATAAGGCCATACCGATGAACCCGAGCACCGAAAAAATCCACATCCCAAGCGCATAGCCCCCGGGGTTGCTCAGACCGGCTTGCGAAAAGTCGTTGGCCTTCCCGATCAGCAGGTTCAACAGGAAAAAGCCGATTTGTTGGATCAACGTCATCAGTGCGTAGGCGGTTCCCAGCCGCGACTGATCCACGATGTAGGCCACCGCCGGCCACATGACTGCGGGGATCAGGGAGAATGCGATTCCCATCATGGAAACCGGAACGTAAAGAGAGATCGAGGAGTACGCCAACATCAAGTAAACGGGCATCAATAGCAGTGAACCTAACATCATGAACAATGCCCGCTTGCCGACCCGGTCCACCAGCAGCCCGAAAAGTGGCGTGGCAATCATGGCTGACAAGGGAAGCAAGCTGTTCAGGCGGCCCGCTTGCTGCAAGGAGAGAACCCGGGCGGCCTCAGCGGCCTGAATCCCGCCGTGAGCGGAGAGGATCTTGTTAGTGAAGAAGTCGATTGCGAAAGTGCGAAATGGGAAGATAGCCGAGTAGAAAGTGAAGCAAAGCCCCACGACCAGCCAATAGGACATATCGAAGCGGAAAATCTGATTGAACTCCAGCTTGTCGGTTGATCCGGCCTTGCCGAGTTCGTATTGTTTCTCCGCCCGGCTCTCCAAAGCCCAGTAGATCATCGAGCAGACGACAGCGAAGACTCCGGCAGCGACCGCGATCAAAAGCGGGTTCTGCCAACTGGGTTCTCCTGCAGGGCCATTTGGGTAAAAGGCGCGGTTCGCCCAGGTTGGGGAATTATCGGCGGCCACCGAAGCCAGCCGGGCGATCGTGAGATTGATGCCGAAGGCGAAGCTGAGTTCCTTGCCTTTAAACCATTTCGCCAGAGCCGTAGTCACCGCCACGATCATGGATTCGGCGCCGAGCCCCAAAACGGTGCGTCCAGCGATCATCAGTGAGGCGTTTCCCCTGGCTGCGGTAATAGCCGCCCCCAGCAGACAAACGGCTGCGAAGGCGAGAATGGACTTCTTGGTGCCAATGCGATCGATGATGATGCCGCCGATCAGTAGCGTCGCAACCGCGGCCACGCTGTAACTGGCGTTAAGCCAGCCAAACTGCGTGGCGGAAAATCCGAGGCGGTCAATGAAAATACGTTCCAGGGCGTTGATGCTGTCGTAGATGTAATAATTCCCGGCCTGGGCCAGACTGATGAAGATAAGGACCGCCCATCGGTAAAAGCGGCTTGGCTCCGGACGTGAAATATCGGTCATTGAGGTTTTTTATGCGAATCAGTGAGCGAACCGAGAAGATTAGCAGATTTGGGAGGCGATGGCAGCGAGGCCAGACCAGTTCCCAGCGCACTCTGCGGAAGTTCTCAGCGTCCTCTGCGGTTAAGCTTTTTCTTTACCGCCGAGATCGCCGAGAACAGTAGCATCTGGCTGACCTAAGGAATAGGCAGGAAACGATGGTCGCCCATCCGCTAGCTGCCTACGAATCTTGCGTAGAGACTGCGGGCGACTGCCGTGTCGGTCGTTCCTTTGATGATGGCTCGTCCGTCAGGGAAAAGCGTCATCTCGTACGGATCGTGCCAGAACTTGAGGACGTAGTCGTTGTGCCGGACGATGCCGTGCGGCTTGAGGCGTCGATCCATCTCGGCAAAGTCAATCGGGCGTTGCCGCTCATGGATTTGTACGGAGTTCCTGCCACATAGGGTGATATGTGGGCGGCCCTCTCCGGCAAGATGAACGAAGTCCCGTTCCCCGCAGGCGCGGCATCCGGGCCGAGGCTTGGTGGCAGAGATCTCGGCGTTTTCGTTGGTCCAGAGGTCGAACGAAAGCATGGTGCGGCGAAGATTGTCCGCGGCTGTTCCTCCCACGAGAATCTTGACTGCCTCAGTCGCGGCGATCGAAGCCACCAGACTCACGGCAGAGTTGAGAATGCCAGACGTCTCGCAGGTCTCAACGATTCCTCGTGGAGAATCCGGAAAGATGCACGCGAGGCAAGCTGTCTGACCCGGTATCACATTTAGAGTGACCGCATAGCTGCCGACTGCGGCAGAATAAATCCAGGGAAGTAATCGATCGACCGCGTAATCGTTGATCAGATAGCGGGTCTCGAAATTGTCGGTGCCATCAAGGATCAGATCCATTCCTTCGAGTAGAGCTTGAATATTCGAAGGGATGAGATCTTCAACCTTTGCTTCAACCGATGCTTCAGAGTTGAAGGCCGCGATTTTTCCGGTGGCAGCGACGGCTTTGGGCAAGGACTCAGCTGCGTCGGATTCATCAAACAGAGACTGGCGCTGCAGATTACTTGGCTCGACGTAGTCGCGGTCGATGATGCGGAGTTTTCCTACACCCGCCCGGCCCAGAAGTCCGGCAAGAGCCGACCCCGTGGCGCCGCAGCCGACGATCGCCACGCGCGAGGCGGCCAGTTTCTGTTGGCCCTCGGCGCCGATTCCCCGAAACAGAATCTGACGCGAGTAGCGGTCTCCGAACGACGAGTTCTCAGGCAAATTCCCGACGGCCAAGTTACTGTCGTGCTGTTTTTCGCGTGCCAAAGAGGTCACCAGTTCCCACAACCAAAACCATTATTATAAGTGGCTGGGCTGGGAGTTGAGGTTTTGAGGCGGCATGTTCCATCCCAGAGCATGCCGCTCTGTGCAACGGAGATCAGGCGCATTCCATCGAAGACTTTAGCGTCTGACCCAAGGACCCCTTTGCAGAAACGGTACGCCACATTTCTGACCGCGCTGATCTTGCCGTGGTCTATGGCCGTACCGCGAAATGCTAATTCGGCTGTTGCGGGCAGCGTCCTTTCCTCCGGTCCCGTGGCTACCATCGCGGTCGGTCAGCAGTCGCAACTTCCCTCCGAGACTCCCGGTGCCGCGTATGAAGGGAAGCCGGTTGTATCAGTGGTGCTTCAAGGTGTTTCCGGCCGCGATCACCTGTTGCAGTTGATTCCGCAGAAGGCATGGACACCCCTGCACAGAGACGATGTGCGCGAAAGCATTCGAATTCTTTACGCAACCGGACGATTTGCAGACATCCAGGCGGAAGTGGTTCCCTCCGGAGACGGTGTCATCTTGACCTTCAGGACGTCTCCGAACTTCTTTGTCGGGGCGGTTGACGTCGAAGGTGCGCCTAGCCGTCCGAACTCGAACCAGGTTGTGAACGCATCGAAATTCCAGCTCGGCGAACTGTACAACCGGGAGAAGCTGGAACGGGCGATCGAGAATATCCGCCAGCTCATGCAAGAGAATGGCTTCTACAGGGCCCGCGTTACTGCTGAGAGCACGTCGGACCCAACGACACAACAAGTGAATATTCTTTTCCATGTCAGCCCGGGATCTCAGGCACGTGTAGGACAAATCACCGTCACTGGGACGTCGAAGCTCTGGTCAGGTCAGCTGCAGCACATCGCCCACATGAATACTGGAGACCGTCTTACCGCGGCACGAGTCAGCAACTCGCTGCAGCGGCTGCGAAGGAGGTTTCAGAAGGAGGGGAGAGTTCTTGCTCAGGTCTCGATTACAGAGCAAACCTTTCGTCCGGACAAGAATGTCGTCGACTTCACCTTTCAGGTTGATCCGGGTCCAATCGTACTCATCACTGCTCAGGGATTTCATATCAGCCGCGGAACAATCAAGAAACAAGTTCCAGTCTTCGAGGAAAATGCGGTAGATGACGACCTGCTGAACGAGGGGAAACGCAACATTCTCGATTACCTTCAGACCAAAGGGCATTTCAGCGCCCAGGTTGATATCAAAAAGGTGAGCGACCCCAACACGTTGCACGTGATTTATGTAATTGATCCCGGGCCGGTTCACAAACTGGTGGCGGTGGATATTATCGGCAACAAAGAGTTCCTCGATACTGCAACCTTGAAGTCGTACCTGCAGGTGCAGTCCGCAAGCCGATTCCTAAGCCAGGGACGCTACAGCGAGGCCCTGCTCCGACGGGATGTTGTCACCCTGCAAAATCTCTACAAGTCAAACGGTTTTCGCGACGTAAAGATAGAGACAAAGGTAGATGACAACTATCAGGGTGTGGCCAATCGGCTCAATGTACGCATCTATATCACTGAAGGTCCGCGGACCCAAGTCGGCTCTGTACATGTAGTGGGCAACGAACAGGTAAAGACCACCGAACTCCCCGAGCTCAGCACGGCGGCGGGACAGCCTTATTCCGAGCAGGATCTCGCCAGTGACCGCGAACGGATCCTGAGCTTCTACTTTGATCACGGCTTCCCGAACGCATCGCTCGAGATCGTCACCTCGATTCCTGAACCGAACCGTGAAGATGTCACCTTCAACATTCAGGAAGGCAAGCGCTTCATGGTGGACCAGGTCATGGTTAGCGGCACCGAGCATACGCGCGGTTATGTCGTCCAGCGCGAGCTGCAGGTGCAGCCGGGGGATCCCCTCAGCCAGCGGGATTTGCTGAACACACAAACCCGCCTCTATGACTTAGGCATCTTTTCGCAAGTGGATACCGCAGTGCAAAACCCAGAGGGGGCCGATCCACAAAAGAACGTCCTGGTGCAGGTGCGCGAGTCCAAGCGCTATACATTCACCTACGGCATCGGTCTCGAGTTTGAAACAGGACTGCCATCCGGAACGCAAGCGCCTCAGGGCAAGACGGGTGTAAGCCCACGCGTAGCATTTGATGTGACGCGCCTCAACATGGGCGGACGTGATCAGACGCTCAGCTTTCAATCTCACGTCGGCCGGCTGCAACAACGAGGGCTGCTGAGTTACCAGGTGCCGAAACTGTTCGACAGTGACCGGTTCAAGGTCATCTACACGGCCTTCTATGACAATAGCTTGGACGTCGCGACGTTCACCTCGCAGCGGTTGGAGGGCAAGGTGGATGTGCGCCAGCAGTTTGGCAGTACTGGGCGCGAGCCAGGCACCCGCCCCGGAGCCGATTCGATTACCTATCGCTTTGGTTACCGCCTCGTGAAGGCGAGCCACTTCGCGCAGGACTTCTCTCCGGGCGAAATTGCCCTGTTATCGCTTCCCGCTCGCGTTGGAGGCCCGGGCTTCACCTTCATTCACGATAAACGGGATAATCCGCTGGAGAGCACGAAGGGGAACTACTTCACGCTCGACGCTTTCGTGGCCACAAGCTTCTTCGGATCACGATCCGACACCTCAAGCTCAAGCTTGCCCACAAACTTCGCCCGGGCGTTAGGACAATATTCCTCGTACTACCCCTTTGGGCCCAAAGGAAAGAAGAACCGGCAATTCGTGTTCGCCCGGTCCACTACCATCGGTATCGCCCAGCCGTTCCGCGGGACTGTGGTCCTACCGCCGGGGGCCTGCCCTCTGAACCCCGCAGGGGAGCCTACTTGCACAGATGTCGCGACCATCCCCTTGCCCGAGCAATTCTTCGCAGGAGGAGGAAACTCCCACCGGGGATTCGGGTTAAATCAGGCAGGACCTCGCGACCCGTCTTCAGGCTTCCCGGTCGGCGGAACCGCGCTCTTCGTCAACAACCTCGAATTGCGCTTTCCACCCGTGTCGTTGCCTTATCTGGGAGAAGGATTCGGCTTCGCCGTTTTTTATGACATGGGGAACGTCTTCACGGCGCCGCACGACATGTTGAAAGGCCTATTGCGCTGGCATCAGGCAAGTCCCCAAGAGTGTGTGGCCAGTGGTACACCTACTTCTACGGCCTGTACAATCTTCGACAATAGCGGCTATGATTACACTTCAAACGCACTGGGAATTGGCATTCGATACCGGACCCCGATCGGGCCCTTACGTTTTGATTTTGGATACAATCTGAACCCGACCCAATATCTCCAATTCGTCACGGTTCCGGGAACAAATCAGTCGGTGTTGCAGGGCCAGCATCTGGGGCATTTCAACGTATTTTTCAGCATAGGTCAGCCATTTTAATGAAGGTTGTTTGCAAATATACCGCCGTCGTCTCGTTATTGTTTCTCGCAATCGCTCTGGTCCTTCCTGCTTCCGGCGAGGTCATCGACCGTATCGTTGCCACCGTCAACGGACACGTCATTCTGCAAAGCGACTGGAACGATGCCCTGCGCTTCGAAGCCTTGCTGAGTGCACGCTCCCTGTCGGACTTCAACGAGCAGGAGCGTCGGGATGTTCTCGATCGTTTGATCGATCAAGAATTGCTCGCCGAGCAGATGAAATCAGCGTCGTTCCAGCATGCGTCCGATGAAGAAGCGACAGACCAGGTGACGGCTGCACGAAAGCTGTATCCAGAAGCAGTGACCGACGCTGGTTGGAATGCAGTGCTTGACAAGTCTGGAGTGACAGAAAAGTCGCTGCAGTCACATGTGAAAGAGCAGATCGACTTGATGCGGCTCGTCGATGCTCATCTGCGTCCCACCGTTCAGATCGACTCCAAGAGTGTTGAAGCCTACTACCGCGACAAGTTCGTTCCTCAGTTGAAGGAATCCGGCGCCGAGGAGGTTCCGCTGGCGGATGTTTCCGCCAAGATTCGTGAACTGCTGACCGAGGAAAAAGTGAACGAGTTGATGGTCTCGTGGCTGCAGTCGCTGCGTTCTGAGAGCAAAGTGAGCGTACCTGGGACCGAGGGCTCCCCCGGCGAGGGAGTTCAAACCCGGTGAACCCGCCCGCCACCAGCCGTTCGCGCTGGTGGAAGATTCTCCTGATCACCGCCGTCGTGGCGGTGACCTGCGTTGTATTCGGCTTGTGGTACACCACAACACAATCCTTCCAAAATTATGTGCGCCGACGGCTGGTCGCAGAGGTAGAACGGATTACCGGTGGACGCGCGGAAGTCGGCAGCTTCCACGTCGTTCCGTTTCATCTGCAGGTGGAAGTTCGCAACATCACCGTCCACGGAAAAGAAGCGCCGGGTGAGATCCCACTCGCTCACGCCGAGAGCCTGGTCGCGCAACTAAAAATCAATTCGTTGCTGCGCAGCGATTTTGGTTTCCGTTCGCTTGTCCTCGAACGCCCGGTCATCCACATCTCGATTGGGCCGGACGGAGCCACAACCAATATCCCCGCGATGAAAGTTCTGCCTCAAGGCACCGGGACGGAAGGACTCGAGCGGTTGTTTGCGCTGTCGATCAATCATTTGTCAGTTCGCAACGGAATGCTGCTGTGGGCAGACCAGAAAGTTCCGCTGAATTTCACCGTCGATGGTACGAATCTGCAGATGGACTATTCCTTCCTGCGAGGACGTTACGAAAGCCATCTCGAACTGGGAAAGGTCGAAACCACACTGCAGAACTACCGTCCATTCTCTTGGATGACGACGATCGACTTTAGTCTCGGTTCGACATCCGCAGACATACGATCTCTACGATGGAATTCTGGTCGGTCTTCCTTTGCGATGAACGGCCGCATCAGCGATTTCCGCAATCCACGCATCGATGCGAGTTATCAGGCACATGTAAATCTAGGTGAGGCGGCGGCAATTGTGCGGCGAACGGAACTACGCGAAGGCACTGCCGACTTCAAGGGGGACGGCCATTGGTCCTTGAGCGACTTCTCAACGAACGGTTCAATCGCTCTAAAGGATCTCGGCTGGCAAGATGATCAGTTTGTTGTGAAGAACACCAATGCATTTGCTGACTACTCGCTGACCGAAGATCAATTCAAGCTTCAGAAATTACAGGGCAAACTGCTAGGCGGAACTTTTACTGGAGATGCTCAGGTCGACAACTGGCTCCATAGCATTCCTCCGCCGCGATCGGGGACGAAAAGGGAAGAGCAGCCAGTGATCGGAGTCGCCAGACCTCCCGCCCGTAAAGGAGCCAGGGCGAAACCCGCTGGCGTCCAGAGCGGTCTCGTGCGCCTGCGCTTGAGGGACGTCTCAGTTGCAGAGACGGCCGTGGCCTTGGATGTGCCCGCGCACAGGATGTTTGGCTTCAAGCCTGCCGGAACGGCAAACGGCACCATGGAGGCTGTTTGGAAGGGAACTCCGGGCAACGCGGAGATGGCATTCACCTTCGATGTGAATCCTCCAGTTCGACCTGCCGCTCGCGAGTTGCCGATCACGGCCCGCGTGCAAGGCAAGTACCGGGGTGCCAACGATTCCCTGGAACTCACGCAATTCAATCTGACCACGCCATCTTCCAAGGTCGCAGCCGAGGGATTGCTTGCCGCTTCGTCGCGTTTGCGTTTCTCCGTTTCCACCTCGGACCTGGAGGAGTGGCGTCCGCTCGTAAAAGCCCTTGGGGGACCGACGGATCTGCCGTTCCGAGTAGATGGCGAAGCCGCTTTCAACGGCACGCTCGCGGGAACCTTCTCCGCGCCAACACTAGCCGGAACGCTGGTGGCTGAGGATTTTGAATTCACCGTGCCGGCGACATCGCGCACACCCGAAAAGGCGGTGCACTGGGATTCCCTCGCCGCCAGCATTCAGCTCTCCTCGCATGAGCTTTCTCTGCGCGGAGGCAGCTTGCGCCGCGGCGACACCAGCGCCGATTTTGAACTTGTCGCCGCGCTTCAGCAGGGACAGTTCACCGAAAATAGTCCCTATACCGCGCGAGTTAACCTGCACAACGTCGATGTGGCATCCACCGCCGCATTGGCTGGCTTCGACTATCCAATCTCTGGGACTGCCACCGTTGCGCTGCTGGTTTCCGGAACTCGCGCGCATCCCCAGGCTCAGGGACACATTCATGCCGTCGATGCCTCGGCATATGGCGAAGCGATCGAAGACTTTGAGGCCGACCTGCATATCGGGACGTCGGAAACCGCACTCAACAACATCCGTCTCACTCATGAAGCTGCAGTGGTAACGGGAAGCGCGGCCTACACTTCTGCCAATGAGTCGTTCCGACTCGATTTATCCGGGAAGGATTTCGACCTTTCTCGGATCCGACAGATTCATCTCGATGAGCTTCCCATCGAAGGGCGCGGTGATTTTACTCTGCAGGCAACCGGAACAGCGAACTCACCTGTCATCAATGCTCAGCTTCAGGTTCACGATCTCACACTGGATCGAGAGCCGGCCGGCGAGGTCGATATTCAGGCCACCACACAAAACGGCCAGCTCGTCGTGAGCGGCCAGTCCCATCTGCTGAAGGGAACTTTGACTGTCGACGGCACCATCGGTCTGCACGGTGATTTCCCGGCGAATATTGCGGCACACACCGATCATGTCGACCTCGATGCGCTTTGGCGCGCTTATCTCGGACAACAGCTAACCGGACACTCATCCGTCACCGGGGTGATGACCATGCAGGGTCCCCTTTTCCGTCCTTCCCAGTGGAGGCTGGCAGGAGAGGCGACCGGCTTGTCCATCGATGTCGAGTACGCGAAGCTCCACAATGAGGGATCGGCGCGGTTCACGTACGCTGACCGGGTATTGCACATCGAGGAGGCGCATTTTGTAGGTGACGGTACAGATGTGGTCGGCCACGGTTGGATTTACTACGCGGAAGGGCGCCGCCTCGATTTTGTCGCCAATGGTCATGCCGACCTCCGGTTCTTCAGCCTCATCGATCCAAACATCACCGCAACCGGCCAGATGTTGATCCACGCGACGATGGTAGGAAGCGTCAGAGATCCGCAGCCGCAAGGTACGATCACCATTGAAAACGGCACCGTTAACTATGCGAATTTACCGATTGGCCTGAGCGATCTGAATGGCTCGCTGGCTTTCACGCGAAATCAGCTTCATATCGAGCAACTCACGGCGCGCACGGGCGGCGGCACGCTTGACCTAAAAGGCGACGCGGGCAACTACAACCAGCAACTGAACTTCAATCTCACCGCGATTGGCAAGGACGTTCGGCTACGTTATCCGCCGGGTGTCAGCTCCACTGCAACCGCGGAACTGCATTGGGTTGGAACAAAATCGGCGTCGCTGGTTTCGGGCGACATCTTGGTCACCAAACTTGCCGTGACGCCGGGCTTTGATTTCGGCTCTTACCTTGAACGTAGCCGCCAATCGGCGGGAGTCACTCCGGCCACTTCGCCCTTAAACAACGTCAAGCTGGATGTTTCAGTGCGTACCGCGCCCGAGCTGCAGATGAAGACCTCGGTTGCCCGGTTGTCGGGCAATGCCGACCTGCGCTTGCGAGGTTCCGCGGCGCGACCCAGCGTCCTCGGCCGTGTCGACATTCTGGAGGGCGATGCGACCTTCAACGGCATCAAGTTCCGCTTAGAGCGCGGTGACGTCACCTTCGCGAATCCCGTGGCTATCGAACCGCAGGTGAACCTGCAGGCCACCACACACGTCCGCAACTACGATCTCGATGTGACTGTGACCGGGACGGCGGAGCGCCTGAATGTGAACTACCGCTCCGAGCCGCCGCTGCCGAAATCGGACATCATCGCGCTGCTGGCGCTTGGCCGTACCAGCCAGGAATCGGAGCAATTGCAGCAGCAATCGGGGCAAGCGCTATTTACCGATGAAGCCACGAATCTCATCATCAATCAGGCGCTCAACTCTACCGTCAACAACCGCATGCAGAAGCTGTTTGGAGTGAGCCGGATCAAGATCGATCCGCAAGGACTGACCACGGAAACCAACCCGACTGGCCGCGGTCCCCAGATTACGATCGAACAGGAATTCGCCAACAACCTCTCCCTTTCCTATAGCACCAATGTCGCGCAGAGTTCGCAGCAGATCATTCAGGGTGAGTATTTTTTCACCCGCAACATTTCCGTCGTGGGCACTCGGGATCAGAACGGCGTGGTCAGCTTCGATCTGCGGGTGCGCCGTCGCAAGAAATAACGCCCCGAAATAGAATGTGGGTAGCAAGGTTTGCGAATACGCATGACCTCTTCCCCAAGCCCAGACCGATATTTGTTCCTGCATCAGCAAATGGTGGAAAAACAGCTGCGTGCCCGCGGCATCGTGGACGAGCGCGTACTTTCGGCCATGTCGCGCGTTCCGCGGCATCTGTTCGCTCCAGAGTCCTACCGGGCACAGGCCTACGAGGACCATCCTTTGCCGATTGCCGAGGGGCAGACGATTTCGCAGCCCTACATCGTTGCCCTGATGCTCGAGGCACTCGCCCTTTCTCCAACTGACAAAGTGCTCGAGATCGGGACCGGTTCTGGCTACGTCGCGGCTCTCCTCGCGGAAATGGTGTCGCAGGTGGTCTCGATCGAGCGCCACGCACTTCTCGCCGATTCCGCCCAGGTGTTGCTCTCGGATCTCGGATATAGAAATGTGAGAGTTGTTGTTGGAGATGGAAGCCGGGGGTTTCCAGAGTCGGCACCTTACGACGCGATTCTGGTCTCTGCCGCCGCTCCCGAGTTGCCCAATGAATTGGTGGATCAGCTAGCCGACAGCGGCCGCATGATCGTTCCCGTTGGAAGCAATGAGGCTCAGCAACTGCAGTTCGTCTACAAAGACGACGGGCAAATCAAAACCAGCCTGCGAGAACTCTGCCGGTTTGTACCACTGATCTCGGAAGAGTAGGGTCGTTTCCCCTGCGAGCGACCACTGACCCTCGGACCTCGGACCTCAGACCTCAGACCTCAGACCACTGACCTCAGACCACTGACCTCTAATCGTTATCCTCAACGCTCTCTCTGGAACCAGCGCAGGCACTAAGGACGGGCCGACCTCGCAGAATAGAATTGCGAAGTTAAGCGTCTCTCTGGCCGACCAGCAAAAAACTGATGGTGGCGGTATGGACATTGGGACATCCACGGAGCGGCAATTGAGGGCGCAGCATCGGCATGAGCTTCGCACTCTGAGCTATCTCACGCTCGAGCAGGCCAACGGCGGCATCGTAAGAAATCTCAACCAGGATGGGCTCGGTGCGCAAATGGTGGCGGCCGTGCCTCCGAGGCAGCACGTACGCATTCGGTTTGAGTTACGGCATCCCCGGCTTCGGGTGGAGACTCGCGGGGAAGTCGTGTGGTCGACTTTTTCCGGGCAGTGCGGGATCCGGTTTCTCGATTTACCAGCAGAGATCCGGCGGCACATCAATGAATGGATCTTTGCTGATCTGCTGGAAGGCATATCGCTGCATGCCGAGCGCACGGGCGCGATGTTTGGCCCGCCGACGCCCGATACCACCGACCCCGAAGGAGTCGAGCCGCCCGTGTTCAATGGCAACGTCGAAGAAGACGATGGGTTGCTGATTTCGGGTCCTGCTCCGAAGGTGATTTCGCTGCCGGTGAGGCTGCAGACGGTCGAACGCGTCGGCAATCCAGTTCCTGAGATGATTGGCAATCTTGACTGGCTGTCGCAGCCGCTTTCTCCACGAGCGCTTGGCTGGTCCGCTGATGTGTTGATCGTGACAGCGGCTCTGCTGATGTCTGCACTGGTGTTTCTGTCGATTACGGGGGATGTTCCTGCGTCGCCATGGGTGGTGGTGGTGTGCGGGGTAGTGTTGGTCGCGCTCCTGTATTGGGGATTCTTTTGGGTCTTTGGGGGCAAGAGCTTTGGGACGAGGCTGGCGGGAATGGCGTCGCAGACGACGAATCAGAGAAAAAACTAGATCGATTTAGGAATTGCTGCGCTTTGTCATCCTGATGGCGCCGTTCTTTGGCGCCGGAGGATCCATACAACTCTGCCTGCAGTGTTCATGAGGCCGGAGACTGCTCAGGTCCTCCGGCCTGCAAAAAGCGCAGGCCAACAGGATGACAGCGCGATGGATTACATCAAAAGCTAAAAGGGCTAACCTACTGGAAAAATCCCCACTTCTCGCGCAAACACTGCGCCAGAAACGAGGCACCCACCCTGTTGAGATCTTCTTTTTTGCTAATTTGCGAGGAATTGTTGAGCCAGCCAGAGCTGCAGGGTCCGCTGTTGCGATTTTGGAACCTTTAAGAAGCGCATGCCGAAGTTGCCGCTCTTGTCGTGCCAGACGACTTCCGCGTCCGCTTTCAGGACGGAGCGGGCTCCGGGGAGTTCGAAGTAGACCTGCATTACCACGTCGGCGTCAATCCAGTGTTCGGTGCGAACCTGCATGCCTCCTTGGCTGAGATTGATGAGATGCGCGTCTTTTGTTTCCTGCCCCTTGGCTTTAAGCGAAACGGGAACTTCGAGCCCGCTACGGTGGTAGCGGAGGCGTCCGTCAACGATCATGTTCCGTGCTGCCGACAGCGTGCGGACCGCTTGCTCCACGGAGATCGGCTTTTCGAAGGCGAACAGTGCGCCTGTCCGGTCGAGCGTGGTCAGGCAATGCGGGCCGCCCATGATGACCAGGGGCACGGTATTGAGCGGCCTTTGCGGAGCCTGCAGTTGGTGCAGCAGCTGCGAACTGCCGTTGAGATCGCAATCCACGATGAGCGCGTCGATCTTGGATTTGGAAAGCCGGTAAAGGGCCTCCTGCGGTTCGTTTTCAACGTGGACATCTATATGAAGACCACCGAGGATGCATTCCAGAACGCTTACTTCCATCCAGTCGCGCGAGACCACCATCGACGAAAGAGTCATGCCGTCCACTGTAGCGTCGGGCGTAATGCGACCCTAGATCACTAACGTAATGGGCTTCGGGCTTCCGGCTTCGGACCTCGGACCTCAGCCATCAGGTTTGGAATGCGCCGATAAAGCTGCGAGCAAAAGGCTTTACCGCTGAGATCGCCGGGAACAGCCGCGGAGGCCGCAGAGGAAGCCTCTGCGATCTTTGCGGACGTTCTCCGCGATCTCAGCGATAAGAGCTTTTTTCGGTCTGGAATCTTACGGGGGTTCGATCCGTATCCGTCTTTATCTGGGCCGGCTCGGGCGCTGTAACTCTGTTGTTTTACGGAACTTTCTTGCGTTTCGGAGCGTACCTTTCGTTGCAGGTGACGTCAAAGGAGTTAAGGGACCAGACAAGGGCTGGCCCAAGGGATCGGGATGCGGGTCTGATGCGTGCGATAGGCGATGTTCTTGCATCAGAATGAAAAGACGATCCGAAATTTTCTTGTTCGCCGGCTGAAATATCCAAAGGGTGTGCGGTGTCTTATATGTGGGGACTTTTGGCTGGGCCGCCGGTGACGCCTCAGGGGTTTCTCGATTATGAGAACGGTTAGCGACATTTTCGCCCAGATTCTCCGGAATTTGTGGGCGCACAAGCTGCGTTCGTTTTTGACCATGTTCGGGATCGCTTGGGGGGTAGGGTCGCTGCTGTTGTTGGTAGGGGTGGGCGAAGGGTTCCGGTCGGGCAATAAGCGCGAGTTGGCGGAGTTTGGAAAAGACATTATGTTCCTGTTTCCCGGGCGAGCCCCTGTCGTGGCCGGAAACATGACCTCGGCGAAGACCTACCTGCTTACCTATCAGGACTACCTTGACATCCGACAGGCTGGTCACGTGCGCAATGCGTGCCCGATCATTTCCCGCAACGACCTGCACGAAGTCAGCGAGTTTGCCGCCGGTAGCGGAGAAATTCTGGGAACGGAGCCCCACCTGAACGAAATCAGCTTCCTGCCGATCAAGGATGGACGTTGGCTGAATGAGATGGACGGCATCCAGAAGCGGAATGTCATTGTTCTGGGGAGTGAGTTGCTGAAGACGCTTTTTCCAGGGCGGCCGGCGATCGGGTCCTTCGTTCTGGTGAACGGTATGCGGTTCGAGGTGGTCGGGACAATGCCGCACCTGGGCCGCGGCGACAATATGTGGCTGAACATGCGCGGCTATATTCCGTTTCAGGTGATGGCAGAGAACTTTCCGCTCAAGGGCGAGAACCATGAGAAATCGATTTCGTTCATTGAGTATCAGCCCGAGGTGACGGCTGAACATAAGATTGCGCAAAAGGAAGTCCACAAGATCGTAGGACGGAATCATGGATTTGATCCCAACGACGAGAATGCATTCGACGAGTGGGATTCGATTCAGGAGTCAAAAATGGTGGGCACCATTTTTGACGTGATGAACATGTTTCTGGGCGCAGTGGGAATGGTGACCCTTGCACTCGGCGCTATCGGCGTGATCAACATCATGCTCGTCGCCGTCACCGAGCGTACGAAAGAGATCGGTCTGCGCAAGGCCCTGGGCGCGACCAACCGGAGTATCCTGTTCCATTTCTTCCTGGAGGGTCTGCTACTCACACTGGGCAGCGGTTTGCTTGGGGTGGCATTTGCCGGCGGCTTGATGGGCATGATGAGCGGTGTCGAGGGGCCGCAGGGATTCGACCCGCCAAAACTCGTTCCCATGTCGGCCATGCTGGCGATTGGGAGCTTAACGCTCGCTGGCGTGATTGCCGGCCTGTATCCGGCGCGTAAGGCGGCTATGCTGCAACCTGTGGAAGCGCTGCGGCAGGAGTAAAAGATGCGCGATTTACTGCAAGAAGCCTACGGAGCGATGCGCCACAACCGGCGCCGCACGGCCCTGACCATGCTGGGCATGGCTTGGGGAATTGCCACGGTCGTGATGTTGCTGGCCTACGGCGACGGCTTCGGGCAGGCGTGCGCCAACATCTTTGCGAACTTCGGCACCAAGCTGGTCATCGTAGTGCCGGGGACGACTTCTACACAGGCGGGCGGTCAGAAAGCCGGCATCAACATCAAGTTCACCATGGAAGATGTCGATGCGCTGGCGACAAATCTCCCGCAGATCACGCATATCACTCCGAGCGTCGACAAAGCGACGCTCGTTGGCTATGAGAACCGTTCGTTCACGTGGACTGTCACCGGGAACGACCCGAATGTATACGACATCCGCTCGCTGAAACTGGGACAGGGCCGCTTTTACAACATGGAAGATCAGGTGCAGCGCGGGCGCGTGGCAGTGATCGGCTCGGAGGCAAAGGAGAAGTTGTTTTCCGGGCGCAACGCGGTAGGTGAACACATTCGCCTGGACGGGCTGAGCTTTGAAGTGGTGGGGGTGCTGGCTGCGAAGATGCAGGAAGGGAATGACGACATCAATCGCACGGTGTACGTGCCCTTCACCACGATGAGCGATCTGAAAAGTACGCATTACCTCGACACGATCTGGTTTAACTATCAGACGCCGGAATTTCAGAAGATCGAGCCCGCCGTGCGGACGATTCTCGCGGGCCAACACAAGTTCAGCGAGACGGACCGCCAGGCCGTACGGGTATTCAACTTGATGACACAGTTGCATCAGTTCGAGATCATCACGCTGGGCTTGAAGATTCTGATGGGATTCATCGGGACGCTGACTCTGGGTATTGGCGGTGTAGGACTGATGAACATCATGCTTGTGTCGGTGACGCAGCGGACCAAGGAGATCGGCGTGCAGAAGGCGCTGGGCGCGCGGCGCGGATACATTCTGATGCAGTTCCTGGCAGAGGCGCTGACCATCACCGCGATCGGCGGACTGCTCGGCGTGCTGCTGGCGTATGCGGTTGCGCTTTCCGTAGGACGGCTGACTCTTTACAGCGCGTTCGCCAAGAATGGCGAAGCGGGGGACATCCGGCTGATCATTCAGCCTGCGACGCTGATTGCGTCGACGTTGATTTTGGGTGCGGTGGGGCTCATCAGCGGGATGATTCCTGCATTCCGTGCCTCACGGCTCAATCCGATTGAAGCCTTGCGGCATGAGTGAAGCAGGTTGAAAAATTTCAGAGATCAAAGTTTGAAGATCGTCCCGGCCGTCATTATCTTTAGCAGTCTTGGATAGTGTGATCCATCTCCTGCCGCATCCAAAACAATGGGTTCGTCGAAAGAATCAATAGCATCGCGACGAAGGTGTCATCCTGAGCGGAGCCAGAGTGCAGCGAAGCGGAACTCCGGCGGAGTCGAAGGATCCCTACCCTGAACAACTGCCGCTGGTGTAGGTTCCTCGCCGCGCGAGCAACAGTTGAGTAGACGCGATAAGCCTTGGACCACAACAATTTCTAACCCGGCTAATCCCTGACGGCTGAGGCCTGAAGTCCGACGGCTGACTCACGATACCACTCCACCGTTCGCCGTAACCCTTCTTCAAAATCAACGATCGGCTTATAGCCGAGGGCCGCTTCTATTCGTGAGATGTCGGCCAAAGAATGTTTGATGTCTCCGCCCCGCTCCGGGCCGTACTTCGGCTGGCCTTTGTACGAGGTGAGTCCCTGGAGCAGACTGAAGGTTTCGTTGAGAGTGACTCGCCGGCCTGTGGCTGTGTTGAAGACTTCTCCGGCGACTTTTTCAGCAGGAGCCTGACACGCCAGCAGATTTGCTTCGACCGCATTGTCGATGTAGGTGAAGTCGCGGCTCTGTTCTCCATCGCCGTTGATGGTGGGCTGCTCGCCGCGCAGCATCTGGGTAATGAACTTGGCAAGCACGCCGGAATAGGGAGACGAAGGGTCCTGGCGCGGTCCGAAGATGTTGAAGTAGCGCAGGCAGACGGTCTCGAGCCCATAGCATCGGTAGAACGAGGTCATGTAATGTTCGCTGGCGAGCTTGGCCACCGCGTAAGGAGAAATCGGGTCGGGTTTCATCGCTTCGTGCTTCGGCAGTGTAGGCGTGTCGCCGTATGCCGAAGATGACGCCGCGTACACAACTCGTTTCGCTTTGGCGTCGCGAGCGGCCACAAGCACGTTGACCGTACCATCGACGTTGGCGCGATTGTTGCCAAGCGGATCGAGCACGGATTTGGGCACCGAAGGAATCGCAGCCTGGTGAAGAACGAAATCGACTCCGGCACATACCCTCTGCATGGCATCCAGATCGAGGATGTCAGCCTCACGAAAGTCGATCCGGTTGAGAATCTCCTTGATGTTTTGGGGATTGCCAGTAGAGAAGTTATCAACTCCCCGCACCTGCTCGCCGCGAGAGAGCAGGGCGCGAGCAAGAGAAGATCCGATGAAGCCAGCGATGCCGGTAATGAGATAGAGGGCCATGCAAGTTCATCATAACGAAAAGATGTGAATGAGAGGTTGCAAAAAGCAGGTTCCAAAGGTTCAAGGTTTCAGAGTTTCAAAGACAAAACCGCAGCGTCCGAAACAACTTTGAAAGTTTGAAACCTTGAAACCTGAAACCTGAAACCTAGCTCTTGCCCTGGCTCTTCTTCAGAACTCTAAGGAAGTCTTCCCGCATCAGCACCTGGCGGCTTTCGAAGAATTCGACGACAGCCTGAATGGCCGCGCCTGGATCGGAGATCATCGGAATGTCTGCCGTCGTGCCGGTCGCCGGTAATGAGCAAGCATTGCCCGATCCCACAATCACGCAGCGATGCGCCAGCGTGCCGAGAAGGCGCTGCAGGTGGGACTTGTTCTCGTCAGACATGTCTTCGAAAGAAATTCCCATGCCCAGGTAGGGGTAATTGACCACAACCTTACCTTTTGTCTCGACACGAATTCCGTTGGCTTCGAGTTTCATGTGGAGAACAGTTCCGGCGGGGTACGTCGCCTGCGCTTCTACATAGCAGCCGTGCATGCTGACGTCGGTAAAACTAACCCAGGTGCGGACGTCGACACCTTCTACCCGGACTTCGGCGCTGCCCTCGCATTTGTAACGCAGGCTGCGCCGCTTATCCGCGCCCTTGAACTGCTCGTCGGGCTGGACTGGTGCCCCTTGACTGGGAACTTGGGAATCGCGGGCCAGAGTGGGCGCGGTTCCCCCGGCTTGCCCCGTAGATTGCTTGAGAGCCCGCAGATACGCGATCCCTTCGTTGGTTTCCTCTGGCATAAGCCTTCCGAATGCAGACGTGCCGATTCCAGACTCTAGCAATCTGGTGCCAGAATCCTGATGGTCTTATCGGCAGGAGGAAAGTTGGGGATTAGGTAAGACGAACTCTTGTGCCTGAGAGATTTCTAATTCTAGGCAGAGGATGCGTCGGCCGTCTGCGCAAGTGAGGCGGCCTGCCGAATCTGCTTCCAGAGTTCGTCACGTCCGGCGCCGGTCTTCGAGGAGTAGGGAAGCAGGCGCGCCGAGGGGTATTCACCGCTTAAGGTTCGTAGGACATTGCTGAGCTGGTTGTTCGAGAGGCGATCGGCTTTCGTACCAACCAAAAGAAACTCGCGTCCGGTGGCACTAAGGAATTCGAGAAGGTGGCGGTCATTCTGTTGCGGTGGAACGTTGACGTCGACCAACGCGACACAGAGGGCGAGAGTGGAACGATGGTTGATGTAGGGCTCAATGAACTTGGGCCATTCCTGGGATATCTCGCGGGAGACCCGGGCGTATCCATAGCCGGGGAGATCGGCGAAGATGAGCTCAGGGCGTGGCTTTCCGGGCCAGCGAATTTCGAAGAAGTTGATGCTGCGCGTGCGTCCGGGAGTGGAACTGGTGCGGGCCAGCTTGGTGCCCACCAGCGAATTGATGACGCTGGACTTGCCAACGTTCGAACGCCCCAGGAAGGCGATCTCAGGAACAGACGGAACAGGGAAGTGGGAAACGTCGGTTGCCGCTGCCAGAAATCGCGATAGCACCCTCATAAGCAAGTTTGCAATGGAATGCGAGGGATTGGCAAGGTGTGCGCTGTCCCGTCGTGATTAGCGCAGCGAAAAAGCCCCACCTCTTGGGTGGGGCTCAAAGACTCTGGAGTGAAGGATGTAGCTTATCGTTTGAACTTGCTCCGTAATATTCCAGCTAAGCCGACGAGCCCAGTGCCCAATAGAGTCAGAGAGCCCGGTTCGGGCTGCACAGAGATATTCGTGTCGCCACTGGATATTTGCGTCGATCCGTTGAAGAAACCCTTGCCAACGTTGATGGTGAGTTGGACCACGGCCCCATTCACAGTTTGCCCGGTGAACCAAGTGCCGGTGAGCGAACCAGTTAGTGTATAGGAGTGTGTCCCATTCGCCAGTGTGATGAGGCTCCAGGTCACCGGTCCTGAGAAACTCCCGTTGAAGACGACACCGTTCGGAATTCCGCCGGTACCATTGCCGGTAACCACAAACGATCCTCCCGCCGCAAACGTCCCGCCCATCTGCAAACTTCCACTGCTTAGAGCGGCGGTAGAGAATGCGATACTCCCAAGATTTCCGGTCACCAGCCCCAACCCGTCCAAATCGTTAACCGCGATCAGGGTCGAGCCACTGAGGCTTAATCCAGCGTTGCTGCCGCTGAGAGTTCCGGCGCTATTGGTAAAATCCACGGAGCTTGCAAACCCCGCAACCGGTAGCGCCAGAGCCAGCAAGAGCAACCACAACATTCGCTTCATAGCTAACTTCCTCCACTTTCTGGTTCTGGCCCGTATTTCCCCTCAGGGGCGCGGTGAGAGAGAGCTAGAGACAAGAACCCAACGTGACCTTAGCATCCAAGTTACCAAAGTAACGAAAATCTAACTGGTTGCGATAACGCAGTTTACTGCTGTCTTCCACGTATCCTGAGTCCAGTGAGTGAAAATTGGTGCATATACTGCCGTGATAAAAGATCCATTTCTTACGTAGTGAATGTGTAGTTAGTATCGTGAAATCGAATGTGGCCAAGTTGCTACATGGCGCGATTTGCTGCCCGAACAGCACTGTAGATAGATCAATTACTCGTAGAGTTATGTGCCTATAAGCTGTAGGGCAGCCTCCGTCACTAGGGGCCCGTCATGCGAGATATAGCTAAACTTCCGGCAAACTACAGGGAATCCTGTAGTGCATTTGACAAAGCTCTAAGTCAGCGCTAGTGTGAGTCCGACTACTTTAACCTCTTGATCATAGATCGGGGTTAGCCCACTCCACGAGAGTGGGCTTTTTCTTCGATCAGCGAAGATAAAGGTCGTTGCTTCAACAATTGGCGAGTCGGGATTATCTCATGATAAGGAGCCTGGATTCGCTGGTGTTGCTGAAAGAGTATCTCGATGTATGCCGCCAGCGTAAATGTATTGGATGATCGGTTGCAGGCTAATTTGTTGGGGTAAAAAGAGTTGAGATGCCACGCGACTAGCCTGCATTTTCTGCACACAGATGTACTTCTGTGTCGACTCGTCAGTCGCCGTCAAGCGGAAAGGCGATGGCGTAACTCATTTTCCGGATTTGCTGGCAGGGGCGGCGAGTTTAATTCCGTCGATCAATTTCTGCAACTCATCAACTGAGTTCGTCGTGAGCTGATAAAGGGTCGGATCAGCGTCGCGCTTGGCTACGTAGTTCGAGCCCGATTTCGAGATCAGGATCTTTTCAACTTTCTTGCCATCGTTGTCAGTAACCGTCACTTCGATTTCAGGCGTGGTAAAGCCTGTGTCGAGGAATTTGTCGGCGGACAGGACGCGGAGGTTCGAGACGAGAGAACTCACGCTGCCCTCCTCCATTTTCTTGCCGTTGTCCCACCAGTCCTGCCCTCCGCGCATGAGGGAATAATTCTTCGAGGCAGCGTGAATCTCTAATTTGGCCGGCTCGGCATATCCGAAATCGAAAAGCTTCTTATTTCGAAAGTCTTCCAGTTTCTTATTCACCGCATCAGCCAGATCAGAATTGACCTTGTAAGCTCCATCGACGATGCTTGACTTGGCGTAAAACAGGTCTTTGCTCTTCCGAATCTGAAGCTGTTGCGTCGAGGATTCATCGGTGACCTTTACGGTGGCCACCGCCGAGCCTTTGGCGAATGCCGAGTCTGATTCCTTCGCAACAGCATCCGAGCCACTGAGGTCCATCCGAGCGTCGGTGAGCTTGCTCACTAGTCCTCCGACCGCATCAGAGTCAGCGCGCATCGGCTTGGGTTTGAGGATCTGCCACTCGTCCTTATTGCGCCCAAACTCGATGTCTGCGTTGGCCCCAGCGATCTCAAGGCGGCTGACTTTATCGGGACTCACCGTCAGCAGGCGCTTGTCTCGAAGGTCGTTGAGAGACTTGTCCAGGCTCGTCTTATGGTATCCGGGGATTGTGAAAATGCGCGGGTCGCCACCGAGGCTCGCATATGCGGCGCTGCCTGTCGGGGTGTCATCACCCAGAAGCAGCCGCTGCGACCTGTTGTCTTTTTCGGTGACTTCGACTTCTAGCCAGGGATGCTCGAGACCATAGCGTTGCAGTTCAGAACTCTTCTCTTCGACCATGCGCTCCGAGTTGAGTGAGGCCAGGGCGGAAAGCATGCTCGAAACGGTGCCTTGATCGGCAGACAGAGCCCTCGGCTCGGTAATCTTCCAGTCTGAGCCGCTCTTTGTCAGCTGGATTTCCGGCGCGTCTTTCTTTTTCAGTTCGAGCCTCGTAATGGAATTTTCGTCCAGCTTCAGGATCGACGGAGCGTCCGCTAGGTTGGCTGCAGCTGCGCTCGGCTTGCGGTGATCGGACCAATAGAGGAGGCCGGCAAGTACGGCGAAAGCGGCTGTAGCTACTAGCAGACCACGAATCTTCATGCGTTACCCGATAAGCTCAAAATGATGGCCGTGTCGCCTTATCTCCGTTTCCACCACACAGAGACTCCCAGCACCAGAACCACGATGGGCAACCCGAACTGGCTGGTAGCTCGCACCCATGCGAGCTGGCGGCCCGTCATGGTGATGCGCCGATCCTCTGGCGCTTTCGGACGGATGGAAATCAGGTCCTCATCCGACGAAAGCCAATTAACGGCATTGGAAGCCAGGTCGTCATTGCCATTGAAGTTGATGAATCGATTCGCCGCCCACGTGGAACTGCCCACCACGACAAATCGTCCTTGGGAGTTCTCCTTGCCGGTGTTGTAGGTTCCAGCAGCGGCCAAGGTGAACGGCCCCTTCTTATTCCTCGGATCGCTCACCGTGACCGATGGCGAACTCAAGTTACTCGTTGCCAGGCTTGTGCTGGAACTGTCGAACAGCTTCTGCACGCTGGTCTTGTCGGTATTCTTGACTTCCAACGATCGCGCCAGAGGAAATCCAGTTGCTGTGCCCCGCAGTTGATCGACGATCGGCTGTGATGCATAGGTGGTGACCAGCGCGACCTGAGGTCCCAGTCCGGCAATCTGGCCCAGAGGGTTCAGGTCAAGGATCAGGTCCTTGTTGATGGTTACGCCCCAGCTCTGAAGCAGATTGGTAAGGGCGTCGTTTTCGGCGATTTCTTCGTGGCCTAGACGGAGCGGCGGATCAAGCATGAAGAAAGCGCGCCCGCCGCTTTCCACGTATTTCTTAATGGCATCAACTTCGGGCTGCTCATAATTCTTCGTGGGTCCGGCGACGACGAGGGTCGTGCAATCGGCGGGTACTTCGGCCTTGGTGAGCAGGTCGACGGACTTGGTCTCGTAGTTATCTTTGGAGAGAACATCTTTAAACTGCGAAAGCCCTTCACGATTGCTGTCGTCGATCTGGTGTTCGCCGCTGCCGCTCGTAAAACAGACGGTGCGGGTATTGCTTTTCAGATTCCGGATGAGCGCTCCGGTGATCCCCTCTTCCGTCATGCTCTTCGCTTCGTCTTTTTTGGCTCCAACCTGAACAACCGCGGTGCCAAGATTGCGGATGCCAGCTTCGCGAGCCACTTCGGGATCTTTGTCCGGATCGACGTACTTCACCTGCAGCTTGGGAGACAAATTGGCATACTGGTCGAGTAGGTCTTTGCCCTCGCGGAAGTGCGTACTCTGATTAAAGTAGGTGATGACCGCGTTCTGTTGAAGGCCTTTGACAATCTTCCCGGTCTGGTCCGAAAGGCTGTAGCGTTTGTTCGCGGTCGAGTCGTAGGACTTGTTGTAGCGGTCTGCGAGCACGTTCGCTACGACAACGGCAGCGATGACGATCAGGATGTACGTGACCGCATAAGCGGCGTATTTCGTTTGTCTCGCTTTGATCCACTGACTGGACATTTACGACCTCCACCGCAGGGATTCCATGGAACGCGCGGTGAAAAACAGTCCCAGGACAATGACGCTGACATAGAAGACGGCGTCCTTGGAATCGAGCACTCCCTTGCCGAACGACTCGAAATGCGTGATCACCGACATGTACGCGAGCACCTTAGCCCAGGTGGCAGTTTCATATCCGCTGACCCACTCGAGCACCCACAGCAGCAGGCAAATCCCAAATGTGACAGCGCCGGCAATGATCTGATTCTTGGTGAGAGTCGAAACGAACGTTCCGATGGCCAGCAGCGCTCCCGCCTGCAGCAACAGACCGAGATAGCCGATCAGCAGTGGCTTCCAGTCGGGATGCCCATATTTGAAGAGGAATGCGAAATTCACGGCGGTGAAGAGCAGCAGGCACGCGTAGAGTAGGACCGCCGCCAGCCACTTGCCGAGAATGATTTCGATGTCGCGCACCGGAGACGTTGCCAGCAACTCGATAGTCCCCGTGCGTTTCTCCTCTGCGAACAGTCGCATGGTGATCATCGGGATGAAGAACAAACCAACCACGCTCACGTTCGAGAGCAATGGCCGGATAATCCATTCGTTCAGATTCATCGGGAACGAACGCCCGCTCATCTGCGATTGAATGCTTTCAAAGACAAACGCGCCGAGTGCATTCCAGAAGAAGAATCCGAAGATCACTCCGAACATGATCAGCAGGATGTACGCAATCGGCGATGCGAAATAACTGCCAAGTTCCTTACGGCAAATCACCCAGATGTTTCTCATCAGGCTTGCACCTCGACTGGCGTTTCCTGGGGCCTAGCTGCCTCATTACCTGTAAGCTGCAGGAATACCTCCTCCAGGCTCATAGCAGCTGGCCGCAGTTCGTTCAGGTCCCAGCCGGACTCGACGATGGCACGTGCCACATCGCCGCGAACAAAGCTGCCCTTCTTGCTTTCGATTTCGAATACCGCGCGAGAATCTATCTGCTCTTTGCAGAGAACCCGGCTGACTCCCGCAACCTGCTCGAGCTTGATCTGAACGCTGGGGATTTCGAGGCTGCTATTGCGCCCTGCGACCTCCACCAGCACCGTCTCGGCTCCGCGCGCGTGGGCTTGCAGATTGCGCACCGAATCGGTCGCCACCAGCTTGCCCTTATTAATGATGATCACCTGCTCGCAAGTCTGCTCAACTTCCGGAAGGATGTGGGTACTGAGAATAATGGTGTGCTCACCCGCAAGGTCTTTGATCAGATCGCGGGTCTCGTTAATCTGCTTGGGATCCAGTCCGGCGGTCGGTTCATCGAGAATTAACACGTCCGGATTATGAATAATGGCCTGCGCCAGTCCGACGCGCTGCCGGTATCCTTTTGACAATTTGCCGAGAAGTCTCGTCTTGACGTCGGAAATAGCGCAGCGCTGACAAACATAGTCGATGCGTTTTGTTAGATCCACTCCCGACAGGCCCTTCAGCTGTCCGACAAATTGAAGATATTCGGAGGTTTCCATCTCCGGATAAATGGGCGGGGTTTCGGGCAGATATCCGATTCGCTTCTTCACCTCCATCGGCTGTTCCAGGACGTCAAAGCCGGCCACCGTGGCCGTTCCGGAAGAAGGGGGGAGAAAGCAGGTCAGCATCCGCATGGTGGTCGTTTTGCCCGCACCATTGGGACCGAGAAAGCCGACGATCTGGCCCTTGGCCACTTCGAACGAGATCTGGTCGACGGCAGTAGTCCGCGCATACCTCTTCGTAAGTTGTGAGACTTTGATCATAACTTTTCGCTGGCAACGGTGAGCTAATCAACCGCTGGCCCATACCAGAAAGGATGGGGATGACCTTATGTTAAAAACGGAGTCTTCCTCGTGTCAATTGCCTGAGCAGCGCTCTCGTTGCTTCTCAGCAATATCGTATCACGACATATCGGCGCCTCAATGAGCTTGAGCCGCCTGCGAGCTTCTCCTTGACAATCTAGGAGAACCAGCGTATTCCTAGACAATCTAGGAAGGCGCCTTGGAAAAACAGCTCGATCTTCTGCAGGGAACCCTCGACATGCTGATCCTGAAAGCGATCTCCCTGAGCCCCTTGCACGGTTACGGCATTCTGCTGCGGATCCAGCAGATTTCGAAGGAACGCCTGGAAATTCAGCAGGGGTCGTTGTACCCCGCGCTCTACCGCCTCGAACATCACGGCTGGATTACCAGTGAATGGGGAGAGTCAGAGAACAACCGCCGCGCGCGCTATTACCGGCTCACAGCAGCTGGCAAGCGCCAGTTGCAGTCGGAAACGGAACGCTGGAACCAGATGAGCGCTGTGATCTCGGGAATCTTGCGCGCAACACCGGAGGAATTATGAGCCTGTGGACCCAATTTGGCTCGTGGACGGCGGCCACGCTGCGTTCCTCGCGCATGGAGCGTGAGATGGACGAGGAGATGCGCTTCCACATCGAGGCGCGGGCCGCAGATCTGGCGAAAGAGGGCCTGACGCCACAGGCAGCATTGAGGCAAGCACGCCTGGAGTTCGGAGGAATCGAGACTGCGAAAGGGGACTGCCGGGACGCCGTCGGCGTGAGTTTTCTGGAAACTCTTCTTCAAGACGTACGGCATGGCATCCGAGCGATGGTGCGGACCCCGGCGTTCACGGCGACTGCAATAGTGGTCCTGGCCCTGGGCATTGGCGCCAACACGGCGATCTTCAGCGTGGTCGACGCCGTGTTGTTGCGGCCACTGGCATACCGCGACTCGGGCCGACTGGTGACGATCCTGATGAACGGCGACGGGCCCGTTGCTCCCGCGAACTATATCGACTGGCGCGATCAGAGCCAGTCGTTCACATCCATGGGCGCAGCCGATTACTGGTCCCCGAACCTGACCGGTGTTGATTCTCCCGAGCACATCGCTGGTCTCAAAGTAACGCAGAGTCTATTCCCCATGCTCGGCATCGAGCCCATGCTCGGACGCTTGTTTGTCGAGGGCGAAGATAAAGACGGTGCCGATCGGGAAGTCATTCTGAGCTACCGGCTGTGGCAACGAAGGTTTTCCAGCGACCGCACTGTGCTGGGAAAGCCGATTGTGCTGGATGGAAATGCTTATATCGTCGTCGGCGTGATGCCGCAGGGATTCCAGTTCGCTCCGTTCTGGGCAACGAAGTCGGAACTGTGGGTGCCGAACGCACTGGGTTCAAGACTCCACAATCGCGGCGGCAACAGCTTGCGCATCTTTGCCCGGATGAAAGACGGCGTGTCGCTGCAACAGGCTCGCGCAGAGATCGCGTCAGTCACTGGCCGGCTCGAACAACAGTATCCCGGGACAAATCGCAATGTAGTCGTGACATCGCTGAAAGAGAAAGTGGTAGGGCCGATCGAGACTCCCTTGCTCGTCCTGCTGGGCGCGGTTGCGTTCGTTCTGCTGATTACCTGCGCAAACGTAGCTCATATGCTGTTGGCGCGGGCAGCGTCGCGTCAGAAGGAAGTCGCCTTGCGAGCGGCTCTGGGCGCGCGTCGAGGACGTATCATTCGCCAATTCCTGACGGAAAGCATTCTGCTGGGCGGCCTCGGCGGGGTGGCCGGCCTCGTGTTAGCGGTCGGAGCGACGCGCGCGTTGATCGCCATGAGTCCGGCGAACATTCCTCGTGTCCAAACGGTATCAATCGATTTCCGTGCCGCGTTGTTCCTCTTTTCCGCGACAATTCTGACGAGCGTCGGCTTTGGACTGGCACCCGCTCTACAGGCTTCTGCGGTAAACGTAAACGATACCTTGAAAGAGGGTGGCCGCGGCGCCAGCGAAGGCTTCCGCCGCAGCCGGCTGCGTAGCCTGCTCGTGGTCTCGGAGTTCGCGCTGGCCCTGATGCTGCTGGTCGGCGCCGGCCTGATGATTCGAACCTTTGCCGCCCTCGAAAACGTCGACCCAGGATTTAATCCTCACAATGTGGTTTCGATGATTGTGTCCGTTGCCGGATCGAAAGAGGCAGAGGCGGGGCACCGGGAAGTTTTCTATCGCCAGTTGATCGAGCGCGTTCAGTCGCTGCCGGGGGTGCAGGCTGCAGGAGGAATCAATCACCTGCCATTGGCGGGCGACTTGTGGGGTTGGCCGTTCCTCATCGAGGGCCGTCCGAAGCCGCGTCCAGGCGAATCACCAATCGCGGTTTATCGCATGGTGACGCCCGGGTATTTCAAGTCTATGCAACTGCCGCTGGTTCGAGGTCGCGATCTGACCGAGGCTGACAATGAGACCGCCCCCGGAGTGGTCGTCATCAATGAACAGGCCGCCAAGCAGTACTGGCCTGGCGAAGATCCGATCGGAAAACGAATTTGCTTTGGCGACGACACCACGAATCCGACCGCGTGGCTGACGATCATTGGCATTGCGAAGGATGCGAAACAGGATAGCTGGACGGACAAGGCCACGCCGGAAGCCTATCTCGCGGCATTTCAAAATCATGATTACTTGGGCGATTCCGGAACCGAAGCCTCAAATCACATGAGCTACATCACTCTGGTGGCGCGCACGGCGGGCGATCCCGCAACCGCAGCGGCGGCGATGAAAGAGGCGGCATGGTCCTTCGACCGAAATCTCGCCATCTCCCAGGTCGTCACCATGGATGGAGTTGTGGCGGAGGCCAATGCGCAGCCGCGATTTGAAATGTTGCTCCTGACGATCTTTGCAGCTGTCGCGCTGGTCCTTGCCTCAGTCGGAATTTACGGCGTGATCAGTTATTCGGCGTCCCGGCGAACCCACGAAATCGGCGTGCGAATGTCGCTCGGCGCTTCTCGCTCCGATGTGTTGGTGCTGGTAATGCGCCAAGGAGTGTGGCTGGCGGTGGCGGGTTCGGTCATAGGCATTGCCGGAGCGCTCGTGATTTCCCGGCTGATGGCAAAACTGCTGTATGGTGTCCAGCCGACCGATCCCGCGACATTCGCCGCGATGGCAGTGGCTTTGGGGGCCGTGGCTCTCGTGGCGTGCTATGTGCCGGCGCGACGCGCGATGCAGATTAATCCGACGGCCGCCTTACGCTGTGAGTGATCTGGCTCGTTGGTGCTTACGTCTAGGCCTGCTCTGACGTCTATGAACCGATGGAGGCTCCTATGGCGAGAGCATCAATTCGTGCCGGCATCATCGTGGCATCTGTAGTTGCGTTTGCGGTGTATGCCTCGTCCGTCGCAACTCGTGTCCGGGCGGACGACTCTCAACAGGCGCTGCCTTCCGATATCTCTCAACGCCTAAACGCTGAAATCAAAACGCTGGAAGCGATCCTTCCTCATGCCCCTGATCGCGGGGCGGCTCTCTTTCTGCTCGCTCATGACTACGCCCGCCGTGGCGAGCACGCGAAGGCGTTGGACCTGCTGAAGCAATGCCTAGCCTTGGATGAGGGCTTCGATCCCGCGGGCGACAAGGCCTTTGCGCCTTTACAGAGTGACCGCGAATTCCAGAACCTCGTCGAGCGCGTCCATCAGAAGACTCTGCCGATACGTCGGGCGCAGGTCGCATTCACTATCCACCAAGCCGACCTTTTCCCAGAGGGACTGGCGGTTGACCCGTCGACACGCTTGTTCTACATGGGCAGCGAGTACCACAACAAGATCGTCAGAATTTCTAAAGCCGGTGAAGTTACAGATTTCGTAAAGGAAGGAATCTACGACCTGATGCCGGTCGGAGGCGTGCACGTCGATCCCACCGACCACAGCGTCTGGTGTGCCACCGATCCTGGGAAGAAGAATCGATCAGAGATCGCTCACTTCGACGCGCAAGGAAAACTGCAAGAACGCTATCAGCCGGCTGCGGCGGGGCCGCTCAATCTGAACGACTTGGTTCTGCGAGGCGAGACCGAAGTCTATGTGACCGATACCGAGGGAAACCACGTCTTTCGCTTCGACCGAAAATCTCATCGTTTTTCGGAGTTGAACCTGGGGCGTCCATTATTCGGGCCCAACGGTATCACGGTTTCCGAGGATGGCGATGTGCTCTACGTCGGCGACGATCTGGGTGTGATTCGCATGGATTTGCGCACCAACCAGGCGCAGGATGTTAAGCCCGCTGCGCATGACACGATGGCAGGAGTTGACGGCTTGTACTGGTACCAGGGCGGTCTGGTCGGAATTGAATATGGAACTGCGGCCAATCGCGTGATGCGCTGGAAGCTGTCGCCAGATGGACGCGAGGTGAAATCGAGTGAGGTTCTCGAGCGCGGGACCGAAATGGTCCGCAATCCCACGACCGGAGCCATATTGGATGGCAAGCTCTACTTCATGGCGAACACCGGCATCGAGAACCTTGATAACGGAAAGATCTCTGATCCCACGAAGCTGGAGCCGTTGCGTATTGCGGTGTTGCCGCTCAAGTGATGATACCTGCTGAAGTTACCGATGACAGTTCACTTGGAGTGAATCTTGCCATCGGCGGCCAGACGCTCCAGCCAGCGCCGAGCAGTAGCGGCCTCGGGCCGATCGCCGTGTTTGTGCACGAATTCTCGAAGCGTCTGCGCAGCTTCTTCATAGCGTCCCACTGCCGTTAGCGATTGCGCCACGAGCAATTGGATCTCCGGCGCCTTTCCATTGGAACTTGAAAGCGCCGCCTGCGACAGTTGCAGTGCCTGATCGTAGTGCGCTAGATGATAGTAGGTTTTGGCCAGAGCCCAGCGGGTGTCCCAGGAGGGAGCCGCAGGATTAAGCTGTAAGGCTTTTTCAAGCGGTGTGATTGCGGTTTCGTATTTTCCCTGATCGCATAGAGCCATGCCGAGAGCCGTGAAAGCATTAGCATCAGACGGATCAATCTGTGTTGCTTTTTCCAGAACTTCTTGCGCCTTCGGCCAATCGCGTTGCTTGAGGAAGATGATTCCCTGCAAATACAAAACATCAGGATGACCTGGCGCGAGGAGCATGGCTTGACTGGCCTGCTTCTGCGCCTCGGCCAGGTTGTCAGAGCCAAGGGCTCGCACGCCCTGATCGACTGCTTTTCTGGCCTTCGGCGCGAGTAAGGGACGGCCCGGAATGGCGCTGGGGGTGGCGGATGAAGTCCGAAGGTAAATGTCTACTTCGGCACTGCCGGCTGCATCGAGAAAGAGATCTTTTTGTGCGGTCGCATATCCCGCAGACTGAACAACGACAGTGAACTCTCCGACGTCATAGACCACAAGTTCGGCACGGCCATGGCTCGTCTGTGCTTGTCCCGCTGGAATCGTTCCGCGGAAGAGTTGAACCATGGCTATAGAAGAAATGGGCTCGCCCGACGAGTCATGAACCACTACGCTGATGGCGACCCCTTTGCCATGAAACTCAGTCGCCGCGGTACCGGTGTCTTGTGCGCGACAGGGAAGCACGAATGCCGAGAGAAGCAGAAGCGAGAGCAGCAATCGAGGAGTTGCGGGCAAGTAATTACTTGCTTGCACTGAAGGTACAAGCAACGCACTACGAGAACTATGTGCCGGCCAGTGGCGCATGACCACCCTCGACGTTCGGCGGGAGACTATGCCAACCGGGTGCGGACGTCAAGGGTCTACATAGGTCGTAACAGGCTAGGTCGTAACACACTGGCAATCATTCGGGGGACGCCTCGGGAACGACTGATTGTGCTAGCGCAACGACGGCACTTTAGCTACGATTTAGACTCTTCCTACTGCTTCTGAGACGAGGTAATGGCAACGACATGGTTTTCGTCATCCCATGTCGCGCCACGGGGCGTTCGTCCCATCCCACATGAACGATAAACACCTTCAAGCATTTGCGCTCGCCTACCTGATTGGTTGGCTGTTATCGCGCATGCCCAAAAAGAACCGGCGACCAAATTCTGAGCGTTAGGGGTTGACTTGCACTTTCCCCTAGGCCGCGCAGATTAAGCGCCTGCGGTTTTGCTCAGCTCTAACTCACGCTGCTTTCTTCTTAATTCCGTAACGTTTCAGCACATCGTTCAAAGAGGCGTCAGCCTTCAGACCCAGGCTCTGTTTGACACTGCCGAGACTTGTCGTTTCGCGAGCCTTTGGTGCGAACTTTCCTCCATATTCCACGCGTAGAGTGCGGACATAGGTATCGTTTCGTTTTCTTTCTTCACGGCCTGATATGTCCCGGTGTCGTTTCATGGAATCCCTCCATTTCGCTTGCCAAATTGTGCACGACCATTGGCCTTCTGACAGAGTTACGAACTGTCTAACACTAATCCCAACTCTCACAATCAAATTCTGTCTCCTTTGACAGTTCGTATTAGACCAACCTGGCCTGCCCCACAACCGGTACAGCTGAGACCGCAACCAGCGCCAGCCCCGCCTCCTGGCAGGGGAGTCGCCTACTTAAACCCGCACTAACCGCCTGAACCGAAAACGTATCGGCTCCGGCTGAGCGAAAGTCTAAGGCGGGAAAGTGCGATTCACATCGGTGATGAAGCTCTTCGGGTCGTCTTCTTGGTTCACCAAACGAACGAAAACTGCACTCACAATCTTCAAATATTAAGTGCGCTTATTTTGAGCAACCGACTGAAATTTCTGCCAGTTCCTACTCTGTCGCGACGTATGTCAACTGACAGTGTGGGAGCGCCTGGCAACATCGCACTCCTGAGCGCAGACAAGGAGGGGAAATGGGAGTCCTTACCTGGATATTTGTGGGATTAGTCGCCGGATGGCTCGCCGGGAAAGTCATGAAAGGCGGGGGCTACGGGATCATCATGGACGTCATCCTGGGGATTCTCGGTGGCGTGCTGGGTGGCTGGATCTTCGGGCTGCTGGGGATTTGGCAGGGCCGCGGAATGTTCGGCTCCATCGTTGTCGCCTTTCTGGGCGCGGTGATTCTCGTCTGGATAACGCGATTGTTCAAGCGAGCTGAACACTCGTCTTGACGCGCCAGCTTCCTTAAGAGATCTTTTGCCTGGGCCTGCCGTAAGGCGGACTCAGGCATGTTTTTTAATATCGATGTCCCACAAGAAACCACCGCGTCGGCTCATCGCCGAGCCTTATTCCGTGATATGGGATCGAGAAATAGAAAGGCCCCACTCTCACCGTGTCTTGGCGCGGTTTGGAGTGGGGCAACCGGTAGTTTCCGGTTTGGAGTCCCACCCACCGAAGGGCAACGGTGGGTGGGATTCCGCCCTGGGCAGCGAGCGGAACTTGTTGAAGTTTCAAGAACGCCGGTAGCCTTTCCGCCGCCGGACGATCTATCTCATGCCGATCACGCCGGCGGAGAACGCATCACCACCAGGTTCTCCGCGCTGTTGATGCACGTTGAAGGTGTTCTCCCAGAACAAACCGAAAATCGGCGCATTCCAGAACGAGTTCTGCCAAGGCTCTGGTGGACCCCACGCATTCAGGCCGTACATCGTCTCCATGTCGGATTCCAGAAAGCCTGAGAATCCTTGCGCCGTGCATTGTCCATTATTCGTGTTGGTGCACTGTGGCGTAACGTTCTCCCAGTAGGTGCCGGCTGGCAGGACGACAGGCGTACTCCATGTCACCAGAATGGTGTATTCAGGTACGCCATTCAGATTGCGCCCCGTTGCGGTCATCGTGTCGAGGAATCCGTAGCCCTTTGTCCACTCCAGTCGCCCACGTTCGACAAGCCCAACGGTCAGTGCTCCCGTCTTATCCTGATTGAACTCATGAGCGAACATCCGATCAATGACCGATGTTCGAGTTGGCACTTTACGTGTGGGCTTGGATTGGGAATAACTCGGTGGGCAACAAAATGAGACGACCAGTACATGAAGCAAAAGGACACTTGCGCAGCTATTCCATTTGCTGGATGTCATCGAGATCAGGTTCCTTCGTGCCCGGCGTGGTACGGTTTTGAGTTGCTTGCGAGGTAGTGTACTGCCAGCCGCCGATCTTAGTTTTTGAAATCGACCGGGCTGGCCAATGATTTTGAGCCGAAGCAAAAGGCCCGCGCTTGGCGCGGGCCTTTGCACTCATCACTGCCCACTGTTTTACTGATGTGCGGTCGGGCTCTCCGGAGTGGTGCTGGTGAGCGGCGGAGCGATAGCCTGCGTCGCCTCCTCTTCAATCTTCGGGAGTGGCGATTCCAGGGCGATCGCTAGCACCTGGTCCATCGTGTCGACGAAGTGCAACTTCATCGCTGTCCGCAGGTTTTCAGGTACCTCAGCCAGGTCTTTCTCGTTGTCTTTGGGTAGGATCACTTCGAACAAGCCGGCGCGGTGTGCAGCCAGCAGCTTTTCCTTCAGGCCACCGATGGGCAGCACCTTGCCGCGTAGCGTGATCTCGCCAGTCATCGCGATGTCGCGACGCACAGGAATCTTGCTCAACGCGCTGGAAATGGCAGTCGCGATCGTGATGCCTGCCGACGGCCCATCTTTCGGGATTGCGCCTTCCGGCACGTGTACGTGCAAGTCGAGATTGCGATAGAAATCGCGGGTCAGACCCAAGCGGTTCGCTCGAGATCGCACATACGACATGGCGGCTTGCGCGGACTCCTGCATCACGTCGCCGAGTTTTCCCGTCAGCGTGAGCTTGCCTTTGCCGTCGACTACGCTGGCTTCCGTACTCAGAATCGAGCCGCCCACCTCCGTCCACGCCAGTCCGGTGACAAGGCCGATCTCTGATTTTTCGTGGGCAAGCGTGTCGCGGAACTTGATCACGCCCAGGAAGTCATTCACGTTCTCGCCCGTGATGGTGATCGAGAAGTTCTCGCCTTCCTTCACCACTTTGCGCGCAACCTTGCGGCAGACGTTGCCGATCTCGCGCTCGAGATTGCGTACGCCAGCTTCCCGCGTATACGAGCGGATCAGCGAGGTGATGGCATCGTCAGTGAACTTGATGTTCTTCTCCGAGAGTCCGGCCGCCAGCATCTGTTTCTTCACCAGGAACTGCTTGGCGATCTCGACCTTTTCCTGCTCGGTGTACCCATGCAACCGGAGCACTTCCATGCGGTCCTGCAGTGCAGGAGGAATGGTGTGCATCACGTTCGCCGTGGCCACAAAGAATACCTGCGAGAGGTCGTATTCGACATCGAGGTAATGGTCGACGAACATGAAATTCTGCTCGGGATCGAGCACTTCGAGCAGTGCGGCAGACGGATCTCCGCGGAAGTCCATCGACATCTTATCGACTTCGTCGAGCATGAAAACCGGATTCTTGGTACCGGCCTTCTTCATCATCTGGATGATCTGGCCGGGCAGGGCGCCAATGTAAGTGCGACGATGTCCGCGGATCTCAGCTTCATCCCGCACGCCGCCTAGCGACATGCGCACAAACTTGCGCCCGGTAGCCTTCGCGATCGACATACCCAGTGAAGTCTTGCCAACACCCGGAGGTCCAACGAAGCAAAGAATCGATCCTTTGGGGTTTTTCACCAACTGACGGACGGCGAGGAATTCAAGGATGCGCTCCTTGATCTTCTCCAGCCCATAATGATCTTCGTTGAGCACTTTCTCAGCACGAGAAATGTTCCGAATTTCCTTCGAGCGCTTCTTCCATGGCACGGCCAGCAGCCAGTCGAGATAGTTGCGCGACACGGTCGACTCGGCGGACATCGGCGGCATGGCCTCAAGTTTCTTGAGTTCCTGCAGCGCCTTGTCCTTGACTTCTTTCGGCATGCCGGCGGATTCGATCTTCTTCTTCAGTTCGTCGAATTCGCTCTTCTCGCCCCGTCCCAATTCCTTCTGGATCGCCTTGATCTTCTCGTTGAGGTAATACTCTTTTTGCGCCTTTTCCATCTGACGCTTCACGCGCGACTGGATCGTGCGGTCAACGTTGAGTTTCTCGATTTCGATGTCGAGTACGTCGGCGATGCGCGTGAGACGTTCAGCTGGATCGAAGATCTCCAGCAGTTCCTGCTTTTCCTCAATCGAAAGTTGAAGGTTGGCGGAAATGACGTCAGTGAGCTTGGCCGGATCTTCCATCCTCACGGCCGAAATCATGGTCTCGTAATTCAGCGCCTGACATAGCTTCACGTACTGCTCGAAGAGTGACGTAACCCTCTGCATGCTGGCTTCGAGCGCCTGATTGGTCTCGGTGGTGAAACGGGCAACGCGAACCGTGGCCTGCATGTAGCCTTCGGTGTCGGTCACCTGAAGGATCTTGCCGCGCTCGATGCCCTCGACCAGAACTTTGATGTTGCCGTCGGGCAACTTGAGACTCTGCACGATGTTGACGATCGTGCCTACCTGGTAGATCTCGTTCGCCTTGGGTTCATCAATGGAGGCGTCGTGCTGCGTTGCCAGGAAAATCTTCTTGTCGGCTGCCAGAGCTTCTTCGAGAGCGCGAACGCTGGATTCGCGACCAACTACGAACGGCGTCATCATGAACGGGAAGATGACGACGTCCCGAATGGGCATCATGGGCAGCTTTTTCGATTCGTATTTTTCCTTGGATGTAGTCACTGAGTCTCCTGGGGTGAACCGCTAACGACGAACACCAAACGAAGCACCATCTCTTTGAATTTTACCTTGAGTCGAGGGTCGCGGGGAATGGCATTTAAGTTGTAGGGGTTTGGATAATAACGCTTGGATTGAAGCAAGCGAGTTTGCAAAATGCTGCATACAGCAATTGCGTTGTGACTGACGCCGGTTTAGACGGTGAAGCAAGTGCTACGGGGCGCAGCCGCGGAGTGGTGGAACGAGTTAGCCCAGGGCGCTAGCCCTGGGCAAGGTCGAAAATCCTGATTGAGTCCCGCAGGGACGGCACACTGTGTCGGGCTCTATCTGGCCGCTAACCCGCTTTTTCCATCACCGTCGCGAACGACGCCGAGCGTTTCTCGACCATCTCCCGCGTCACTTCGAACTCCTTCAACTTCTTCTGGCTTGGGAGGTTAAACATCAAGTCGAGCATCAACTCTTCAAGAATCATGCGCAGACCGCGGGCGCCAACTTTCCGGGCCATGGCCTGACGCGCAATCGCACGCAACGCCTCATCGGCGAACTTCAGGCGAACATTCTCAAACTCAAATAGCCGCTGGTACTGCTTGATGATCGCATTCTTCGGCCGTGTCAAAATTTCAATCAGAGCGTACTCATCGAGATCTTCCAGCATGCCGACGACGGGCAGCCGCCCGACAAATTCCGGGATCAGCCCGAACTTAATCAGGTCCTCCGGTTGAACCTCCTGCAGCAGTTCCTGGGATTTCCTCTTGGTGAACGCCTCTTCTTTCTCTGCCTCTTCACCGCTACGGAAACCGAGCGACTTCTTCCCAATGCGGCGGGAAATGATCTTATCTAGGCCAACGAAAGCTCCACCGCAAATGAAAAGAATGTTGGTGGTATCGACCGGGGTAAATTCCTGGTGCGGATGCTTCCGTCCACCCTGCGGAGGAACGTTGGCAATCGTGCCTTCCAGAATCTTTAGCAGAGCCTGCTGCACGCCTTCACCCGAAACGTCGCGGGTAATCGAAGGATTTTCATCCTTGCGGCCGATCTTATCGACTTCGTCGATGTAAATGATGCCGGTCTGCGTGCGGTTGACATCTCCGTCGGCCGCCTGCAACAGCTTAAGAATGATGTTCTCGACGTCTTCACCCACGTATCCGGCTTCCGTCAGCGTGGTGGCGTCCACAATCGCGAACGGAACATCGAGCATCCGGGCCAAGGTCTGCGCAAGAAGGGTCTTGCCCGTTCCCGTCGGTCCAATCAGCATGATGTTCGACTTCGAGAGTTCAATGCCATCCCCGGTCTTCTGGCGATTCATGAAGATACGCTTGTAGTGGTTGTAAACCGCGACTGCCAGCTTCTTCTTCGTCTGCTCCTGGCCAATGACATATTCATCCAGGAATGCTTTCACTTCCTGCGGCTTGGGCAGTTGATTGGGGGTACTGCTGGGTGGAGTCGCGCTGCGGTCATCTTCCAGAATCGAGTTGCATACCGCAACGCACTCGTCACAGATGTAGGCTCGGGGGTAATCACTGGGAGAGGAAATCAGTTTCGCGACGGCGTCCTGCGATTTGTGGCAGAACGAACAGCGTAGAATCTCTTCCGTTCCCGACTTGTTTTTCACTCTTCTCTACTCCTTCAGCGGTTCCCGCGGCACGATCAAGACCCTGCTCCAGTTGATGCGTCCGTCATGCCGTTATCGCCAGGCGCGAAGGGCGATCATACCGCTTTTCCCGTCTTGTAAATGATATCGTCTATGATTCCGTATTCCTTAGCCTGTTGCGCGTTCATAATGAAATCGCGCTCTACATCCTTTTCTACCTTGTCCAGTTTCTGTCCGCTATGTTTCGAAAGTAACTGGTTAGTGATCTCGCGCATACGCAATATCTCTCGCGCATGGATGTCGATATCGGTGGCCTGACCGGATAACCCCCCCATAGACGGCTGATGTATTAGAATTCGCGAATTCGGCAGTGCCAATCTCTTTTTGGGCTCGCCTGATGCCAAAAGTAACGCCGCCATGGATGCCGCCTGGCCCACGCACAGCGTCATGACATCATTTTTCACGTACTGCATCGTGTCGTAGATGGCCATGCCGGCCGTGATCGAGCCGCCCGGAGAGTTGATGTAAAGCTGGATGTCTTTCTCGGGATCTTCCTGAGCCAGAAACAACATCTGCGCGATTACCAGGTTCGCAATGTTGTCGTCAATCGGCGTGCCGATAAAGATAATGTTGTCGCGAAGCAGCCGGGAATAAATGTCGTAGGCGCGTTCGCCCCGCCCGGTCTGCTCGATGACCATCGGAACCAGCATCATTTGCGGATCGTTATTTTTCACGTTCACCTGCCACACTCCGCCCCGACGCAACCACCTGCCTTGCATGGGAGAGTTCGAAAGGTCCGCTTGTCTTACGCGGACTGGTGATACAGAAAGTCGAGGGTCTTTTCGCTGCGGATTCTGTTCCGGATTCTATCGAGGCCCCCATCCTGTGTCAAACGAGTGCGGACCGC
>DATFQQ010000327.1:0-3226 GCA_035264195.1 Candidatus Sulfotelmatobacter sp.
CGAAGCTTCGCGGTTAGCGCGCAACGGTCGCGACTGGCACCATTTGATTGAGTTGTGTGGAATGGTCGGCGCCGTCGTGGTGGACTTTGACGGAATATATGATCCGAATCTTCTAAATGATCGTTTGCTCCTTGGTCTAAATAGACCTGAAACACAAAGCACCTCTTATTCAACTTTCTGCTGTACCACCAGCCTCGGGAGTGTCGTGCAGTTTTGAGCTAGGGCGCGGCTTCCGGCCCGCCAATCCGTCCCTGCGGCAGATGTATCCGACGTGCTGACTCGTAAAAAGCCGGCCAAAGGCACTGCGGAGGCCGGCGCGATTCAGCGCTGTGGCGATTTCTGCATACGTGCGCCGCGGCGCCATTTTGTGAATCCGGGAAACGGCTTCTTCTGACGTTTTCAGCGGGCATTCTCCGCGTGCAGTCCGCGTGACGCTTAGGCTCGTTATCGTGCCGGAACGCCAGCGAATCTGCACTTCAATCTGTCCCGCTTGGCTGCTCCCATCCACCTGCACGGATTCGATCGCCATTCGCAGTAATTGTTTCCGTTCCTGGTGGGTTGTCGTTTCCGCGCTCCATATTGCCGGCAGATCGCGTGACAGGCCTGTGATCGCCGCCCGCTCCTCGGCCGTCAACTTCCATTCCGCATCACGTTCCGCCTGGGCAAAGGCACGCCCCAGTTCGGTCACACGTTCCAGCTTCTCATTCCACCGCCGCTCCAACTCCGCCGCTACCAAACGGTTCGACGGATCAACAGAGTCGTATTGCCGCTGAGCCAGCCGTGCCTCGTATCGCGCTTGTTCCAGCTGCAACTCACGTTGTCGACGTTGGCTGACGAGCTCCTGCTCGATCTGATCCATTACCTGCGTTGCCACTCGGACATTGACCGGCGAGACGGCCGTCAGGAATGCCTCCGCGACGGCCGTATCAATCGGGCGTGAGGTCATACATTGGCATGACCTTTCTTCCCCGTTTTGATAGCCGTGCACGCAAACGTAGGAGGGCGAACGGCTCTCTTTTACCGACCGGTTCTGAACGCTCATCTTCCGGCCACAGACGCCACAATAGACGATCCCCTGCAGAAGGGCTCTACCTTCCCGTGGCACTCCTCGGTTCTCATCGTGGCCCCAGTTCTGCCGTAGCTGCTCCTGGTTCTTCACGAATTCCTCCCAACCGATGTAGGCTGGATGATGCTCCGTGATTCTCACGGGCCATTGTGCCACGTTACGCACATGGGCGGATGCTTTGCCCGTCTTGGGCGAACGCCTTTCACTGAAGTACTCGGACCGGCCATACACGTAGGCCCCGGCGTACGCTGGATTGTGCAAAATCCGAACCACTGTACTCAGCGTAGGTTCCTTCCAGGTGAGCGAACCATATGCTTCCTTGGTGGTCCTCCGCGTGGGCAACTCCAGGCCTTGTCGCCTTAGATCACGCACCACGGCTCTAACCACGCCGAAATGACGAAAGGAATCGAAAACATAACTGAGCCTCTCGCGGACCTGCGTGTCAGGTTCCAGAACCCAGCCGCCATCCGCCGCTAGCACGTAACCCACCGGCAAAGGAAACCGAAGCAGCCCTTTCCGAGCCTTATTCCAGCGCCCCTCGTACAGCCGAGTACGCAGCGTGAAAAGTTCCGCCTCTGATAATGTGCCCTTTACACCCAAAAGCAATCGGTCGTTCGGCTCGCGAGGATTGTACACGGCGCTTTCGTCCGCGATGAGCGTGCCGCTGATTCCACAAATCTCGATGAGCCGGTACCAGTCGCTGTTGTTGCGTGCCAGTCGCGAGGCCTCTAGCATCAACACGATCCCGACCTTGCCCAGGCCAACTTCCGCGGCCAATCGCTGGAAGCCGGTACGGAAGGTCGCGGTGCTGCCGGACCGGCCCTGATCCTCGTCGATCACCTCCACACTACTCGCCGGCCAACCCAACTCGATAGCTCGCTCGCGCAGATTATATTGGCGTTCTGTGCTTTCGCGATTCTCCAATACTTGCAACCAGGTAGACTGCCTCACGTAGACAAAGGCCGTCCGCTCGCAATGTGTGCTGTGAATTTTCGTGCTCGTCATCGTGTCTCCTCTATGGCACGATTCCCGAGGCGACGTCGCGCCAGTTGGGTAAACAGAGTCTCTATTGCTAGCGGGATTGGCGCCGAGACGGGCACCTCGGCGCAGCGTATGAGTGGCGTTGTAATGTGCAGCGGCACGATCGGTGCGTGAGCTCGTTGGGATTCGTCAGGATAGCCGCTTTGTTCGCCGATCATTCCTGAGTAAGTGCGTGGACGGATCCTCCGCAAAACCAGCCGAGCTAAAAGGTGGTTCCTCACGATGAGCTCGGCAATGGCAACCTCGGTCGTTTGGCTTGCCTGTTTCGCCGCCCGGTAGTGCGCACTATGGTGCGTGCAAGCTTCCGGTGGTTCCCCAGCGTCGCTATTGTTCGCCGCGGCCGGAACAGGAGGTACGCAGGGGGTGAATACGACGCCTCTCTGATGCCGGTCAGGTATCAGCAACGGCAAGAGCAACTCTCGCCGGTTCGTTACTTGTCGGCGAGACATCGGAGGTGCGAACTCCGTTACTCTCAAGAATATCGCAAAACATTCATGCATCGAATTGTTTTTCCCTTCGGCCGCGCCTGGGGCGGCCGTGCTGAATGAAGCGTGCGAGGTCCCGCAGGGCGATTGGAGACAGCAGCAGGGCAGTACCAGCCTGATCTGCCCGAGAATTCAACTCCAATTGGGGGGCGAGGAGATCGGTCGAGGCCCACGGGAGAGCTACGATGCCCCCGAGTCGCAGCCGTATCAATATCCAGGGAATTCGTTGTCTCCAAAAGACGCGCCGTACCCGGCCCGACTGGCCGCAGTACGGGCTGTCCTCAGAAGCAATCGTCACCGTACATCCACAGAGTGCAATATACGGTGCTGTCTGTCGCTGGCTTAAAGGGGCGAGGTTGCAGGCGAGTGGAAACTGGATAAGGAATTCGGCGATGGAGAGCATGGCAAGCCGCACGGCGTCCTGTACATCGTGAGCGGCGGCGGAGGCGCCGGACTCTACAATCCGGAACAGCAGGCGGACCCGGCAAGCTGGCAGACGTTCACCAACAAGTTCATCTCGCAGGTGCATTCGCTGAGCGTGGTGGATGTCGAGGGCAAGACGTTCCGCCTGAAGCAGATCTCCGAGACGGGCGACGTGGTCGATTCGTTCAAGATCGCGAAGTAACGCAGATCA
>DATFQQ010000328.1:0-3447 GCA_035264195.1 Candidatus Sulfotelmatobacter sp.
CGAAGCTTCGCGGTTAGCGCGCAACGGTCGCGACTGGCACCATTTGATTGAGTTGTGTGGAATGGTCGGCGCCGTCGTGGTGGACTTTGACGGAATATATGATCCGAATCTTCTAAATGATCGTTTGCTCCTTGGTCTAAAGGGAACGATGAGTGAATTTGAACTAAGTTTGTTGCGGCAGCGATCTGAGGAGGCAATTCGTCAGAAAGCCGGCCGTGGAGAACTGCAGTTCCTTCTACCGGTCGGCCTTGGTTGGACCTCGAGCGGAAAGATAGAGAAGGATCCTGATGAACGTGTGCAGCAGGCTATCGAATTGGTCCTTCGCAAGATGACCGAAGTGGGCAGTGTCCGCGCCGTTCTGTTATGGTTCGTCGAGAAGAAAGTCTGCCTGCCGTCGCTCCCTCGTGACCCTGGGGAGCGCAAGATGATTTGGAAGGTGCCGGTGTATTCAAACATTCGCTCCATTCTCACCAATCCCATCTATGCTGGTGCTTATGCTTTTGGTAGGACGGAAACACGAACTCGCATCGTGAATGGGCGTGCGCGAAAGACCGTGGGTCATCCCAAGCCTCAATGCGAATGGACGGTATTGATTCAAGACCATCACATCGGCTACATTTCATGGCAGGAGTACGAACGTAATCAAGCGATGATGGCCGCCAATAATCACACGCAGTCCGGAGGAGAGCCGAAAGCGGGTCGCGGCGGCCGCGCTTTGCTCTCCGGCCTTTTGCGCTGCCGCCGTTGTGGTCGAATGCTGCGCGTCTCATATATCGGTACGCGAGGGGCGGTGATTTACTATCAATGCAATGCCGCTCGCCAGCAGCGGGGGGAAGATCGCTGCATTGCGTTTGGAGGCTTGCGAGTGGACGCGGCGGTGGCCAATGAGGTGCTGAACGCGGTTGCGGGTAATGCGATCGAGGCGGCATTGGAGGCTGCCGAGCAAATACAGCAACAGGCAGAAGAATTGCGGAAGGCAATCACATTGGAAGTGGAGCAGGCTCGCTACGAGGCTCGACTGGCAGCGCGTCGGTACGAGGCCGTCGACCCGGATCAGCGGCTGGTTGCAGCTGAGCTGGAGGCGCGGTGGAACCTAGCTTTGCAAAAAGAACAGGAACTGCAAAAGAGGCTCGTTGAATTCGATGATAAGGTTCAATCTGGGCCATCGCCGGATAAGGAAGTTCTTCTGAGTTTGGCACAAGATCTACCGGCTGTTTGGAACTCACCGTCTACCGACATGCGACTGAAACAGCGGTTGGTGCGCATTCTGATTGAGGAGATAGTCGTTGATGTGGATGATGAGAGCCGCCAGGTAGTCTTGGTGATTCACTGGTCCGGCGGCCGTCATTCCGAGGTGCGAGTCAAGAAGAACGAGAGTGGCAGACACCGACGGTGTACGAGTACGGATGCGATTGGGGTCATTAAGCAGATGGCGGGACGATTCAGTGATGAGCAGGTTGCGGCCACGCTGAACCGGCTGGGGCTTCGGACAGGAGCAGGCAACACCTGGAACGAAACGCGAGTTCGTTCCGCCCGTGAATATCAGGAACTTCCTGCTTTTGATCCGCGCAATCCTCAGAAGGAGTTCTTGACCTTGAGGGAAGCCGCGCAACAGCTAGGTGTAAGTCTGACGATTGTGCGCCGTCTGATCACCGAAAAGAAGCTGCCAGCTACTCAGGTCATCACGTGTGCGCCCTGGCAGATTCCTGCGGAAGCGCTGCAGTCAGAGACGCTCCGAACCGAAACAGAAAGGATCAAGGCCAGGATTCGGAGTCCGCGAACTCGGACGCCTGCCGGGCAGCATACTTTATTTTCAGATACTTAGCGAGGTATAGCAGAGTGTCGCAGGATCGTAGGGCGTCGAAGCCCCAATTCGATTGGGCTCCGCGATCACTTCTTCCGGCCCTTGTTTGGCAGGCCTTTTGACGCTATCCTCTCTTCTGTTGTTCACCGTTTGGGTGACTCCCGATAATCAGCTCGTGAAGTTGACGCTTCACGGCTCTTCTGTTTTATCGCAGGATTTTCGGGGTCCCCAAATGGGTTCACATTTCAGGCAGGTCGGTCCGGATCAATTTCTGTGCATAAGCGGGCTGTTAGAGAGCCCGGCGGCACGACAGCTCAGGAACAAGGAGTTTCGCGCACAATTCGCGGGCCTCACACTGGCAGATTTTTACAAACATGATTACTACACTGCGACCGACACCACCGCGAAAACGGACCGGTTAGCGGCCATCAAGCCACCGGAGATAGACGCGGCGGGAAAGCCAGATTACGACGCGAGCCTGCGCGGTGTGAGAAAGAATCTGATCCTGCTGGACTTCTTCGTCTTTGGCAGAAGATTCGAGCCATTTTTTGAAAGAGCCAGGCTGGCAACAGACAAGGCCAAGGCTGGGAAGGAATAAACATGAGAGTCATATTGGCAATTTGTCTTTCGACGCTGATAGCCGGCGGTCTCCTCATCTGGAATGCCTTGCGTTGGCCCAACCAGTACGGCACGTTCACGGGCGCGACGCAAACCGAGACTGCCATGCTGATCGGCAAGCCGACGGACTTCATCGGCAAGACAGTGACCGTGGCGGGAACGGTTCGAGAACAATGCAACACCATGGGTTGCTTTTTCTACTTTTACGCCGGAAACAAGAAACTTCGCGTCGAACTGAAGGACATCGCTATGAAAGCTCCGCGAAGAGAAGGTCATTCGGCGCGCGTCGAAGGCCAGCTTGAGTCATACATCGATGGCTACCAATTGTTGGCAGCCGCAGTGAAGTTCGAGTGAGAAAAATATGGACCAGAACAAACAAACGGAACTATTGCTTCTTCGACGGTACCTGGTGCTGGCGACTAAGAATCTCCGGCGTCGTCCGGTGCGAACGGGACTGACCATCTCGGGTGTGGCATTGGCTGTGACCGTAGCAGTTTCGCTCGGCGGTTTCATGCTGGGCTATCGCGGCTCCATCGACCGAAGCATCAATATGCTGGGCTTCCAGGTGATGATCATGGCGAAGGGCTGTCCCTATGAGGCGGCGACCATGATGCTCAAGGGCGGCACGGGTCTTCTTTATTTGCCGGGCGGCACCTACGAGACGGTCAAGAGCGACCCAGAGATCGACAATATTACGCCGATCTTTGTCGGCGTGGCGCAAAAGCAGGGCAGCAGCATCCGCGATGAAGGGGGCGGCGGCAGTTTTTCGATTATCAGCGGTATCGATGTGCCGAGCTATCTGGTAATGAAACCGTGGATTGCCTTCAAGAGGGGTCCGGGTTACACAAACGGCCGTTGGTTCTCTGCGGATAGCAAACACGAAGTCGTGCTCGGATTCGAAGCCGCCGAATACGAGCAGCGCAAAGTCGGCGACACCTTCTACGCCTCCATCACGCCCGCCGGCCGACCCGATCCCGTGATGCGTGAATTCAAAGTCGTCGGCGTGCTCGACCGCACCGGCACCC
>DATFQQ010000329.1:0-13131 GCA_035264195.1 Candidatus Sulfotelmatobacter sp.
GCGTCAGTTTAGCAGAGTCGCGCGGGAGGCCGCACGACGACGAAATTCGCTGGATTTACACAAAGGATCGCGCCGAATTGCTGGGGTGCCGTGTTGGCAGTCGCCAAAAGCATCACCCACTCCGAATGCGCGATCGCACTCTACTCCGTATTTAGAGCCACTCGCGGATCGAGTTGTGAAGCTCGGATGCCTGGCAGCAAGCACGCCAGTACTCCTATCGCTCCAAGCAATAAGACTGCTGAGAAAAAGATTCCCGGATCCACAGGAGTGGTTTCGAACAGAAGTTGCGAGAGCGCGCGGGTGGCGAGCAGCGAGATGCCGACACCGAGCACGATGCCGATGGCGACTAACGATCCTCCTTGGCGCAGCACATTTCGCAGCACGTCTTGCCGACTGGCGCCGAGAGCCATGCGGATGCCGAATTCGCGTGTGCGCTGCAATGTCACATACGAGACCACGCCATAAATGCCTAGCGCACACAAGAGGAGTGCGAGGCTCGCAAAGGCGGTCATTAAGCCGACGCTGTAGGTACGCTGGGCTAGCGTGCGAGAAACCACCTCGCGCATGACCGTGATCCGCTCTATTGGCTGGTTCGGATAAAGAGACTGAATCTTCCCCCGCATGCTATTCGCCAGCAGTCCAGGATCGCCCCCTGCGGTGCGCACGAAAAGGTTCATCGACGCAAGAACGTGAGTGGTGTCGTCCTGAGTGTAAGGCATGTAGATCGCTGGTTCGCTGGGCTGATCAAGCGCCCGCTGCCTGACGTTGGCCACTACTCCTACGATCTCCCGCGGTGGCGGCGGCCGGTTGTTTCGGCTTCCAAGCGCGAGGTAGTTTACGGTGATGCGCTTACCGATTGGATCCTGCCCTGGAAAGAAGCGCCGCGCTGCCTCCGCATTAATGATGACGACGGGCTGCGCACTCTGATCGTCATGATCAGAGAAGTAACGTCCGCGGACAAGCGATGCGCCAAGCGTACGGAAAAAGTCGGCGCTGATCCAGCAGCCCTCGGCAGAGGGAACGTGGGCCGGATCGTTTGGCCGATCGTCGAACGTCAGAGCCGCACCCATCGCGTGAGCGCCTGGCATGCAGTCGGACACAGCAGCTGAGTTCGCGCCCGGTAAGCTGGCCACTCCGCTCAGTACGCTCCGCCAAAAAGAGTACCCCTCAGGGCCGAAATAAGTCGTTCGCAAATAGGCGCTCAAGACTTTCCCCGGCTCGAATCCCAGATCGACTGACTGCACGCGCATGAGGCTCCGCACTAGCAAACCTGCGCACACGGTGAGCACCACCGCGCAAGCGATCTCCGCGACAATGAGCGCCGAGAACGGACGTCGCTGCGCCTTGCCAGTCTCTGTGCGCCCGCTGCGGAAGCCGGAAGAAAGATCGACACCTGAAAGCACACTGGCTGGCAGAATGGCGAGAAGAACGCTCGTGAGCACCACCAATCCGATACTGACAGAGACGGCAGGAACATTAAGATGCAAGCCATCCATTCGCGGCAGTGCCAGGCCAGGAATCTGTTTGACCAAGCCGACCGACATGGAAGCAAAGACGAGTCCTAACCCTCCGCCCATCGCGCTTAGCAACAGTCCTTCTACTAGTAGCTGCTGGCGAATTCTTCCCCGGCTGGCACCCAGCCCCAGGCGAAGTGCTAGCTCAGGTGAGCGTTTGACAGCTCGCGAAAGAAGCAGTGCCGCCGTGTTCATGCAGGTTACGAGAAGCACCAGCGCGACCGCAGCCATGATAATGCTGAGTTGTTTCGTGACCGGACCCACGATGAAGTCTTTAAGCGGCGTGAGTTGAACCTGTAAATCGTTCGGCTCGCCTTCTCCACGACGCAGAATGGAGGTGAGCTGCTGTTCGGCAACGCTGCGCGCTACCCCCGGCTTCAGGCGCGCGACTACATCAAGGAATTTGTTGGCGCGCCAGTTCATGAAGGGCCATGCTGGTTCAGTGGTCAACGTCAGCCACACATCAGTCTCCGGATAGAGATCCGACATGGTCGGCAGGACGCCAACGATCGTCTGCGAAGCGCCGCCGATCGTGATCATCCGTCCGATCACGTGAGGATCACTCTCTAGCTGTTCCTTCCAAAACTTCGATGAGATCAGCACCGAGCCGCTGTCGAGCACCGAATATTCTGCGGGTGTGTAGAGCCGTCCCATGATCGGGCGGATGCCCATCACGCCAAAGAATTGCTGCGTCGGGCCCGTGCATTTGAGCACCCGCGGAGCTCCGTCCCCGGTCCAGGACTCCGAAAAATATCCGATTGCTGCTGCAACCTGCGAAAGCGTTGTGCCCTCGTCGCGGAAGTCCCGAAAGTCCGGCCCGGAGGCCGGCCGCCGAGCATCGCCCAGAGAGGAGGCGTGCGAGCTAACCACGTAGAGATTGCCCGGCTCGGGAAAACGCAACGGTGCGAGCAAAACGTGGGCGAAGACACTGAAGATTGCGGCGTTGATCCCGATCCCAAGAGCCAGCATCAGCACTGCGATGCTGTAGAAACCCGGTGAGCGCCGCATGCCGCGCCACGCATACCGCAAGTCCGCCAACAGATGGTCAATCGTCCGCAGCCGCAAGAACCCTGTAACCCAGTCCATCCTGGCTACCTCCGCAGCAAAAATTGCTTCCTCACGGTAGAGAGTAGGGAAGATCAAGTGCAATCACTGTACCGAAGACTTTGTTTGCGATTTCAATGGTTTGCGGTGCGAGAGGCAGTGTGTAGTGTTCAATGACGCGAACCCGCGTCCGCGAATGGACGACTACCGATAATTAATCGGAGACCTGGAGTTGAGCCGCCGGGCATCTTTTCTCCCATTCCACGCAACCACCGCGTTTGCCCATCCCTCATATTGGATGGGACAATAAAATCTATGCAAAAACCGCTCACCGCAATTGCTATTCAGTTCATCGCGGCAGGAGTGCTGCTGGCTCACGCTGCGGCGCAAAACCCTCCCGCGACCACTCCTCCCCAACCGGCCAAGCCGGCATCCACTCAGTCGACCACTGGCACTCCGAAAAGTTCGACGGCAAGCAAACCTGCCACTACCACACCGCGCACAGGGACGAGTACGACATTGACCTTGAAAACACAGAGAGAGAAGAACAGCTACGCCCTCGGAATGAACATCGGCTCCGGTTTGAAGAAGCAGGGAGCTACCGCCTCGGTCGATCCAATACTAGTTTCGCGCGGACTGCGCGACGCCCTGAGCGGCGGCAAAACTGCTATGACGGAAGACGAAATGCGGGCGGCGCTCCAGCAACTGATGACCGAGGTCCGCAGCGCGCAAGAGGCGAAGTCTCATCAAGAGGGCGCGACGGCGCGAAAAGACGGAGAAGCTTTCCTGGCGGCCAACAAGTCGAAAGACGGAGTGCAGACTCTTCCCGACGGCCTGCAATATAAGGTCCTGCAGCAAGGCAGTGGACCAAAGCCAACCGCGAACGACACCGTCACGGTGAACTATCGCGGCACGCTGATCAGCGGCAAGGAGTTCGACAGTTCCTACAAGCGCGGCCAGCCAATTTCGTTTCCGGTAGGAGGCGTAATAAAAGGTTGGACCGAAGCTCTGCAATTAATGCCCGTGGGATCGAAATGGCAGCTATATATCCCGGCAGACCTGGCCTACGGCGACCGCGGCGCCGGTTCCGACATTGGTCCGGGAGAGACTCTCATCTTCGATGTTGAGCTACTCTCGATAGGCGAGCAGAAGAAGTAATATTGCAATCTCGATTAGCATTCAGGCCGTCAGCTAGGACTGACGGCTTTATTGCGCCGGCTTTAAGACAGGTTAAGGTGTGTGAGTGAGAACCGTCATTGGGACGATAGCGCAAGTGCCAAGAGAAGGCAGCCGCGAAGCGGCGAAAGAATGCAGCCCACGGCGCAAGCCGTGGGTAACTTGCGGGGGACACAACCAGCCCCGAAGGGGCTACGACACTACTTCAGACGGACGACACATTCTCGCAGACCCTGATCTCTAGAGCGCCCGCCCCAAATGCTCTTCTGCTGAAAGATTAGCTCCAGCCAGCAACAACAACCCCGACAAGAACGCCCAGAACATCATCGTCACCGACAGCGCAAACGGTCCGTACACTTCCTGAAAGTTGAGCCATGGCAAGGCGAGAATGTAGGCGTACTTCAATGCCTCAGACAGCAAGCCCATGATGATCGCAGCCGGCAGGACGGTGCGTGCCGGAACCTTGCCATTCGGCAACACCCAGTAGATCAGGAAGAAAATGGCGATGCTCGCGGCGATCGCAAACACCTTCATTACCAGAAATCCGACGACACTTACGAATCCTTTCCCATAGCCTCGCAAGATCCATTCCATAAAAGCGACCGGGCCGGCGGTGAGACTGATCGAAAGCAGCGCCAGAGCTCCGCACGCGAAGGCCAGTCCGAATGACACCACCTGATTCCCAAGGTACGAGCGGTTGTTCTCGAACCGCCAGATGCGATTCAGCGCAACCTCAAGGGGAAGGAAGATTCCCGACGACGTAATCAGCAAGATCACCAGAGACACCAATTGCACACGCTGTCGCGAATTGACCATGGAGTTCAGGTTACGAATCACAAACTCCTGCCCGGCCGGAAGGTAGTCGCGGAGCAACTGCAAGACGACGTCATACATGACTCTCGAGTGAAAGACCCGCCGGATCAGGGTCATCATCAGCATCACAAACGGAAAGAAGGACAGGATCGCATTGGCGGCCACCGAGAAGGCAAACGTGTGCACCTCGGTGCGCATCAAGTACTTAACCGTCGAGAGGATCAGGTTGGGTGAAGGTCGCCTCAGGCGCAAAGCGGGCTTGGGCGCTGCCGGAGAGGCAGGGGTAGAGGCCGCAGGGGTGGGCGGAGTCACCACGTCAAACTAAATCCTAACAGAGCGTGACGCCGGGACCAGGACGAGCGCAAACGGAAGTTTTGCCAGTGGTTACCTGCCTGATTTCTTAATCTAAGTTAAAGTTATCGAGTATGACTGTAGGTCATGTTTCGATTCCCTTCTAATTTTTCTTGCGAAACGTTTTAGTAGTGCTTATTATCTGTTGCTCAACGCCGGAAGATTGGTCCGGTGGTGAGACCAGTAAGTGGTTGACGTTTGTTGGGTGTGGTGGAAACGCGCCAAATTGTCGGACTCCGAAAATTCCCGCTGCGGTTTTTTCTCTGCCATCGGGGATGAGGAGTCTTTTCCTTTTTGGAAGTAATTCCCTCTGCACATCGTGGACGCAACCGAAAATTCTACCGTTTCTCTGAGGGGGACTTCGATTCACTTCGAAGTGCATTCCGGGAAACATGGAGAATCATTCTTCGCGATTGGTGAAAGGAGTAGTTCCGTGAGAGAGAAAGGAACAGTGAAGTGGTTCAATGGGGCGAAAGGATATGGATTTATCCAGCGCTCTACAGGGGAAGATGTGTTCGTGCATTTTTCGGCGATCCAGGAGAACGGCTACCGCACTCTGAATGAGGGCGAGACCGTGGAGTTTGACTTGCTCAAGGGCCCCAAGGGCTTTCAAGCGGCAAACGTCGTCCGCGCATAATTACCTGCGAACCATTGAGAACCCTCCCGGTCCCAGCGGGAGGGTTTTTTATTGGACGCGGTATCGCAGCGATATCCATCCGACATTGCCTCCACCCTCAGAATGTCATCCTGAGTGGAGCCGCCACGAGCAGAGCGAGTCGCGGCGCAGTCGAAGGATCCCTACCTCGTTATCGAAGCTTTCCGTTGCCGCTTCGCATTTCTACCTGCGTCCTATTCTTCCCGCAGTGCAGTTAGCGGTTCGACTTTGGCGGCGCGGCGCGCATGCCCGATCATGGCCGCAAGTGACGCAAATGCGAGCAGGATGGCGACAAGGCCGTAGGGCACCGGATTAGTCGCACTCAAAGGTAGTGGTGCGCGTTCAAAAGCCTTCACTACGCCGCTTGAAAATCCAAATGCAACTGCGATCCCTACAGTGATCCCAGCAATCACGGGCCTTGACCCGGTCGCAAACACCACGCGCATCACGTCCCGCGGCGTTGCTCCCACCGCCACACGAATTCCGAACTCGCGCGTCCGTCTCGTCACGGAATATCCGACCATACCGTAGATGCCGAGCAATGCCAGAGCAACCGCGGTTCCCGCCACAAACAGCAACATCTTGCCGATGAGCCACCCGTTCTCCGCGTTTTCGTCGATTTGCGCGCGCAAAGTGCTGGGGACGACCAGTATCTGAGGATCAAGATCGTGAACGATGCTCCTCAGCGTTGCCGCAACAGGAGCCACATTGCCGTGGAATCGCACCAGCAGCAGGTCGCCAGCCAAAGGCTTGCTCCGCAAGGAGTACAGAGTCGGGCCGTCCGCTTCGCTGGTGTAACTGGTGTGATTGTCAGGAACGACCCCAACCACGCTGAAGCGCTTGCCATCACCCGAAACGATCGTTTGCCCAACCGCATCCTGTCCAGGCCAAAATGTTTCAGCAAAAGCACGCGACACGATGACCGCACCGCTATCGGAGTTCGTACGCGGAAATCCTTCGCCACGCACAAGCGGGATGCTGAGCGTGCTGAAGTAATTCCGTGATACCGCCATCTCCGTCGCGCTGTGTCCTTGCGCAGACGCTTGATTCGGCGATCGAAACTCGGTGCTCGCCGTCCCTCCCTCGGCATTACCGGCCAACGGCGTCGTGCTGCTGGTGGCAACGTCATCCACTTGGCTGATCGCAGCAGTGCGATCCTGCAATCTTGCTAACAAAGCCTCGGCATCGCCCGCAGAATAACTTTCCGGAAATTGGATTGGGGCAGCAACCACTTGCCGTGTTTCAAAGCCTGGCTCCATCTCGAAGATTGAAAGCACGGCTTGTGAGAACATACACGACACAACCATCAGCACCATGCAAAAGCAAACCTGCGCGACCACAAGCAAATCCCGGATGCTCCAGCGCGTCATCCTGGTCTGAGCGGTGTGCTCGTTGCCTTTCAGTGAAATCCAAACGTCCTGCTTCAAGCATTCGCTAGCGGGCGCGAGACCGGCAATGATCGACGACGTCAACGTGATCGCCGTGACGTAACTGAATACGCGCCAATCAAGCCCGAAGGGCAGATAAGGCATCTCCGGGATCAACTTGCGAAAAACTTGCGGAATTTCGAGCGCGAGTGAAATTCCCAAAACGCCCGCCGCCACAGCGATTAGAAGATTCTCCGACATAAGTTGCCGGACGACCCTCCATCGCTCCGCTCCCAGTGAGATCCGCACCGCGATTTCCCGTTGCCGTGCAACCGCCCGGGAGAGCAACAGCACTGATCCACTCGTGCAGCTGACCAGCAGCAGTAGCATCGCACCGATCAAAATCAGCAACACGATCCAGTACGCCTCCCGTCGGACACTCGGATCTTCGATCAATGCGCCGTTCGTGACCCGCACACGTTCCGTCAGATCAGAGTCTGGCAAAGAAACGTGTGACACGACTACGTTCACTTCTGCTTGCAGTTGATCACGAGTTCGACGCGGACGGAGCCTGCCCTCGAGCCACAGCGAGGGTTCGCGGTCAGCCTCAAAAATGTCAGCATTTCCGGTAAGACGATGCTGCAGAGAATACGGAACCCAGATGCCCGGGCCACGCACTCTTCCCGAAAAATTGGCAGGGACAATACCGACCACCGTAAACGGCTGTCGATTCAGCAGAATGGTCTTGCCGAGGATCTGCGGATCAGCGCCGAATCGGTCGCGCCACATCTCTTCCGCAACCACAATCACGTGCTCCTCGGTTCCGGGCTCACACTCGCCAGCGAGAAACAATCGTCCCGACAAGGCGTGCGTCAAACCATAGACCGAAAAGAAATTGCACGAGACCTCTATTGCGAGCGTGGCGGTTGAAGCATCCCCAATCAGGACTCGGTCCACGCGCCAGGCCGCCAGTTCTGCCAGTGACTGGGAACGCGCCTGAATGGCTCGATATGCCGCCGGAGAAAACTGCCCCGCAAACTCACGCGGATTTCCTCGTGACCAATATTGCGCATACAGCCGGGCGAATGTCGCCGGATCCGAATCCGTACGCGGACGAAGCAAGATTCCATTGATGATCGTAAAAATGCCGGTATTGATCCCAATCCCGATCGCAAGCGTTAATGTGACGGCAATTGACACCAATGGAGCGTTCCGCATCATGCGGAATCCGTACACGAGATCGCGAATCAGGCCATTGAGCCAGAGCACGAGGACCTCTCCGCTAAAACGAAATTCTTGGTACCTATTATCTAGGGACGGCCTCGCTGGATATTTATTACAGTCCGCACCTGCCACTCACGTCACTCAAACCGCAACGCTGACATCGGATCCACCCGGGTTGCTCTTCTCGCCGGCACCCAGACTGCTACGAGCGCGACCGCGCACAAGAAAATCGGCGTCAGAATAAACGCCATCGGATCCCACTTCTTTACGCCAAACAGGAATCCCGTCAGAAACCTTGTTAGCCAGAAGGCTCCGCCAACACCGATGACGAGGCCCACGCCCGCCAGCGCCATTCCTTGGCGAATCACCATGTTGCGAATATTTGATGCTTGAGCTCCCAGCGCCATCCTCACGCCGAGTTCCTGCGTCCGTTGCACAACCGAATAAGCCATCAATCCATAGATACCGATCGCAGCCATCAGCAACGCCGAAGCGCCGAACGAGGTGAGCAGCAGCATGTTGAACCGTTCGCGTGAGGTCGTCTCGACCACAATCTCGTCCATGCTGCGAATGTGCGCTACCGGCAGCCCGCCCGTCGCTTCGCGGACCGCGTTGGTCACGGCTGCCGTCAGAGTGTGAGGCTCCATCCGCGTGCGTACAATCCACCAGAGCGGCGCGATGCGAGAATTCAGCTCCGTGACTTTGTCGGGCATCTGCGCCACGGGGATAAACATAGTCGGCCCCGGATCTTGATTGAGCCCTCCATCGCGCGTGTCTCCAACAATGCCGATCACCTGCCGCGGTGGTTCGACGAAGACCGGTCCCATGCCGGCTCCGATCTCCAGGCGGTCGTTCAACGGATCGCCTTTCGGCCAGAATTGTTTCGCCATGGCTTCATTGATGATGACCACACCCGGCGCTGATCCGTTGTCCTGTTCGGTGAAACTGCGTCCGCGCACGACGGGCACCTTGAACACATCAAAGTAGCTCCACGAGACCGGAAAGTATCCTGCTCCGCCCGTGTTCGGATTGTTGCCATTCGGCCGCCCCACGATATTGAAAGGCAATCCGAACCCACCCTGCAGAGGCAGACAGCACGCGGCTGCCGTGGCCGTGACGCCGGGAACTGCATTGATCCGCTCAGTGCCATCACGGATGACTTGCGCGACGCCACTGCTCTTCAGAAACCGGTCACCGCTGATCGACATGGCCATCGTGAGCACGTTGTGGGTATCGAACCCCGGATCCACCGATTGCAGCTTCATAAATGTGCGAATCAGGAGCGCCGACCCGATCACCAGCACAAGGGCCAGAGCCATTTCGCTGATCACCAGCACGGACCGCATCTTGCCGCTGCGGAACCCGACTCCCGCACGGTTGCTGCTTTCGTTCAAGATGGCCGCAAGATTCTTGCGCGAGGCGCTGATCGCCGGCACAAGTCCAAACAAGACTCCGGTGAGAAGCGAAACACCCAACGTGAACAGAAGCACATTCAAATCGACCTTCACTGCCGATCCGTCCTCGCCGATGCGCGGGATGCTCCCGGGATTGATCGCAAGCAGGAACCGGACGCCCGCGAATCCAAGAATGAGTCCGAGTACTCCGCCAGTGAGCGACACAACCAGACTCTCGGTGAGCAACTGACGAATGATGTGCCAGCGTCCGGCGCCAAGCGCAGAGCGTGTGGCGAGTTCCCGTTTACGCGCCGTCGCGCGAATCAGCAATAGATTCGCAACGTTGGCACACGCAATCAGCAACACGAGTCCGACGGTCCCAAGCAGCACGTAGAGTGACGACCGTGTATCGCGGACCATCAACTCCTGCAACAGAATCACGCCGAAACTACTATTCGGCCCCAGCGTTCCCGGATAGGTCGTTCGATATTGATCGGCAGCCAGCTTCAATTGCGCATTGGCCATCGGCACCGTCACTCCTGGCTTGAGCCGCGCCAGCACGCCGAAGTAGTGCGCCTGGTCCTGCGAACTCATTTCGAACTGAAATGGCAGCCAGAGATCCGCCGGATTGTCAGTAACGAATTCGCGTCCAATCACGCCCACAACCTGATAGGGCTGTCCATTGAGTTGGACATTGTTGCCGACGATGTCCCGCCTTCCGCCAAATCGCCGCTTCCATAGCCCGTAACTCAGAACCACAACATTTCCGCCATGAGGGCTGTCTTCGGCCGCGGTGAAAGTGCGCCCCGAAATCACCGGCGCTCCCAGAACCGAAAAATAATCGGCGCTCACATGGACTCCCTGCACCTGCTCCGGTTGATCGTTGCCGGTCAGATTCAGCCCGGCACCGCCGGTGTCGTAAGCCGCAACCTTCTGAAAAATCCCCGTCTGTTGCCGCCAGATATTGAACTTGGGTACATTCGCGCCAGGGAAGGAACCTTGATCGCCGGTGTTCATCAAGTGCACCAGCGATTGCGGATCCGGGTAAGTCAGCGGCTTCAGCAGAACCGTATTAATGACGGAGAAGACGGCGGTGTTCGCACCGATTCCGACCGCAATCACCAGAATCGCGACGACCGTGAATCCCGGCGCCTTTAGCAGCGATCGCACCGCAAAGCGAATGTCGCGCCAGACCGATTCAAGTGGCAGAAACGACGAACCGGCCGCAGCGCTTTGCCCATCATTGTGCTGATTCATGCTGTCTCCTGTGCGTCCAGAGAAGTCCGCGCATTCAGAATGGACGCACCCGCATCTGGAACGTTAGTTGCGCCGGTCGCCACATTGAGATGTACGACCATACACGCTTGTGTCGCGAACCCCGAGTCGCATCAGAGACTTATACGCCCGTGATTCCCACCCTTGCAAAGAATGCAGGGGCGAGGCAGCCGAGGAATCTGCTTTTGTTTGTGCACCAATGCAGCTTGCCCGGAGTGACGCCGTGACGCGCGAAGCAAATCACCCCTTCGCCTGAAAGGCGGCTCCAGCCGGGATGACGCCGAGAAGAATAGACAAACTTCAGACAACGCTCCAGGCACGTGACTGGTCGCAGAATTGGATGTTGTGATAAGTACTCGATATGAAGCGTCTGAACCTTATCTGGTTTTCGATCCCGCTGGGTTTGCTTTGGTCACTCGGCGCACTCGCACAGAAGCGAACAGTCGCGATCACGGTCGACGATCTGCCTTACGCGAGCATCGGCACGGTATCTTCTTCAGATGCGACCGTTGCCCTGGAGATCAATCGGAAGATATTGTCAGCCCTGAGGCATCATCACGCCCCGGTCACAGGCTTTGTCGTCCAGAAACGGGTCGAAGAGCTTGGTCCTATAGCCGGAACCCAAATACTCAGAAGCTGGACTACTGGCCGATTCGATCTGGGTAATCACACCTACTCTCACCAGGACAGCAATCAGCTTTCGGTTGCGCAAATCGAGAATGAGATCGTCCAGGGCGAAGCCGGTTTCGTGCCGTTGATGAAAGAAGCGGGGAAAAAACCGGAGTTCTTCCGCTTTCCCATGAACCACACTGGTGAAACTGAAGAGAAGCATGATCAGGTCATGAGTTTCCTTACTCGGCGGGGTTACCGTGTTGCAGCGTGCACCATTGACAACTCAGACTACATTTTCAATGCCGCTTACGTGGCAATGCTCCTCGCGCGTGACTCCTGGGCGCGGAGACTCCGCAGGGAATACCTCTCCTATACAAGCACTGAAATTGATTACTATGCCGGGCTGAGCAAACAGATTTTTGGTTATGAGCCTCCACAGATCATGCTTCTGCACGATAACCGCCTGAATGCAGATGTGATCGCACAACTGCTTAAGCTATTCGAACAGAAGCACTATGTGTATGTCACTCTGGACGAAGCTCAATCAGATCCTGCCTATCGGATTCCCGACACTTACATTACGAAGTACGGGCCGATGTGGGGATACCGCTGGGCCGCAGAACGAGGAATGAAAGTGAACGGCAATCTCGAGCCGGAGCCGCCACAGTGGATAGTCGACTACGGCAAGCAGCGTAGCGCACAGTGAAGAACGCGCTCTCTCCAACGCGACACGACAACAGGTCCTATCCTAAGACGGCGCTGGCAGTCGCTTCCAGATTCTTCAATAGGGCAACAGCGCGATGACCCGACTCTTCGCGCGTTTGCAGAGCGCGAGGCATGGGCCGAGTTTCAGCGTTCGTTCAACGCGTTATTTCGTGCGTGCCCAGCGACGATGTCATATAGTGATTTCCTAACAGGGGGGCCTATGAACCCGTGGATATGTGCGTCGCTAATCGCAGGTTTCGGAGGGCTCGGCGGAGTGGTCAATGCTCTAATGAGCGACAACGGTTTCGCGCTGCCTCGTAAGGAGTCCGGCGTCTGGTGTCCGGGCGCACTCACCAACATTCTGATCGGAGCCTTCGCGGCGTTTTCTTCTTGGGCCTTCTACGGTTCTGGCGCGTCGGTAGAACTTGCAGATCAGAGCACACGCGCAGTGATCAGTCTCAGGTTCTCGGCCCTCGCAGGTGCCTTCCTCGTCGGAGTGGCAGGAGCGAAATGGATAACGAACGAAGTGGACAAACGCCTTTTGAAGGAAACGGTCAAGGTTGCGGTAAGAAGTGAGAAATTACCCGACGCACGAGCCGAGCGAATCACCGAAGGCTCCGCTAGGAAGGTTCTCCATGACGTAAAACAGGCGTGCGAGAATTGTCCAGAACCCCAAGCTGCATAAACCCGATTCAGTTTTCTTAGCTTTTCCTCCCCGACTCAGTATCCGACATGAGCTTTGTATTTGGGCGATTGACAAACCCTTTTCGATTCTCCACAGCTTCCCCCACCCAAATTCGTTTTTCGTGTGACCTCCAACCTTGACCGAGGATACCGACAGCGCATAGTGGAACCGAGCGCCGACCGCGTCACATGCCGTCATTCGCAGCTTACCGGGTCTCGAAATCCGACTCAGCCGATGTGGATATAACTCCTTATTACTTAATACCTTGCCTGCAAGTTATTCAAATTCAATATTTTACAGTGATGACCGCCGGTCA
>DATFQQ010000330.1:0-40969 GCA_035264195.1 Candidatus Sulfotelmatobacter sp.
CTCCAAAAAATATTTGCGTGTACTGTAGATGTACTGTCATATCGGGAATCGTGGAATTTTAGGCTTTCTAATACATCATGATGTCAATAACTTACAACTACACAACATGTGGATGCGGTTCAACTCCGTCCCTGGCCACCAAATCATTTAAATCCAATTAGTTACGGTCTCATTGTTAAATCATCACATCGGGCAGATTGTTTTTATAGATTGATGATCTTCGATGTTCATAAACATCTGCGAAGACTTCACTGCGCGACTTCAACCGAGACGGGAAGCCTGACTTGACGACTCCGAGCACTAATGCGCATTAAATACTTCACCATTTGTCGGAGCGGCTTCAGAATCGATCACGCAGCGCAACCAGAGGGTCGATTTTGAATGCAAAACGATTTTGAATGCAATAGACGATTTTGTATCAATCGACGTGTGGAGGGATGCGCAAGATGCTGAGACCACCGGCAAGGGAGCAAAGAGCAGTCAGGATGAGGCCAGCGTTCAGCGATCCCGTGGCGGTCTGGAGGTAGCCGAAAGTGTAAGGAGCCGCGAAACCGGCAATGCTGCCGACGGAATTGATAAGGCCGACGGCGGTGGCAACAATCGTGGGACTGAGGATTTCCGAGGGGATCGCCCAGAAGGTCGGCAGATAGACGATAGCCGCTGCCGCCATAATTGAGAAAGCAAGCAGCACTGGAAATGCCTGAGGCCGCGTTGTCAGCAGCAGAAATCCGGCGGCGGCAATGAAGAGAGGCACTGCGGAGTGCCAGCGCCGTTCTGCCGTCCGATCCGAGTGCCATCCGTTGATCTGCATCAAAAGAAAAGACGAGAGGAACGGGAGGGCGCCCCACATGCCCACATGAAAGTCGGTCATGCCGGACAACCGCTTGAACATGAGCGGGAACCAAAAGACGAAAGTGTACTGCCCAACGTAGGCTAGGAAGGTCAGACCTGCGAGGTGGCGGATGAGAGGCGACTGGAGAGCATCACTGAAATTTGATTTTGCGGTGCGAGCCGGGGTCTCCGCCTCAAGCGTCCGCAGCAACCAATCACGTCCGGCAGAATGAAGCCATGTGGCATCGGTCGGTCGGTTCGTGAGGAAAAAATAAGCCGCCGTACCAAGAACGATCGCCGGGATCCCCTCGAAGACAAACAGCCAGCGCCAGCCGTCGACACCAAGCCATATGCGGCCGAGAATCGAACCGGCCAGGGGGGATCCCAACATCGAAGAAAGAGGAATCGCACTCATGAAGTTGCTTGTGGCTTTGGCGCGGTCCTCACGAATGAACCAATAACTGAGATAAACGATGATGCCCGGGAAGAAGCCTGCCTCGGCGGCGCCGAGGAGGAAGCGCGCCAGATAAAGCTGGATAGGCGTGTGTACAAGCGCGGTCAGGACTGTGAGCGATCCCCACGCAACCATGCAGGAGGAGATCACGCAGCGAGCCCCGAAGCGTTCCACCATCCGCGCACCAGGGATCTGGAGTGTCAGATAACTGACAAAGAAGATGCCGGCTCCCAAGCCGAAAACACGGTCGTTGAAACCCAGCGTGCGGCTCATGCCGACCGCCGCGTAAGCGAGATTAGTCCTGTCAATGTAGTTGACGACGTAGAGCACGAAGAGAAAAGGAAGAAGCCGAACGCCGACACGATGGCGAGTGTCGGCTTCGTGAACGGCGAAGGATGTTTGGATCGAAGGCGCGGTCAATCGGTCCCGCTCAGGCGGGACGGTGAAAGAGTATAGCGCGAAAGGCAGCAAGTTGGAGAATCGACTTAATCTGACTCACCGGTGTCCTTAAACAGCTCCACCACTGACGGTTTCACCACCTTTCCCATCGCGTTACGCGGCAGGGCATTCAGCACAAGAAGTCTTGAAGGAACTTTATGCACTGCCAGCAACTTCAGGGCCCAGCTGCGAAGCGAAGGTAGATCGAGCATCTGTCGCTCATTGAGCACTACAGCGGCCGCAACCCGTTCCCCCCACTCCGCGTCAGGTACGCCCACCACAGCACACTCAGCAACCGCGGGATGTTGTCGGAGGACTTCTTCAATCTCTAGCGCGGATACCTTGTGCCCGCCCGTTTTCAGGATGTCACTGCTTGTACGGCCAAGAATACGGTAAACACCGTTTTCGACAACGGCCGTGTCGCCGGTACGAAACCAACCATCGCGGAAGGCAGAGCGGGTTGCTTCAGGCTGGCCCCAATACTCCGTAAACACGCCAGGCCCACCCACTTCGATTTCTCCTGCCGTTCCTGGAGGAACCAGCTTGCCGTCTTCTGCGACGAGTTGAACCTCGACATCCGGCAGCGGTTTGCCCACGCTCCCAGGCACACGGTCGCCGTGTAACGGGTTCGACAGTGCCATGCCGATCTCCGTCATACCGTAACGTTCCAGCAAAGTATGGCCGCTGATTTCCTTCCATCGCAAGAGCGTGCTCACCGGCAGCGCAGCGGAGCCTGACACCATCAAGCGGATTCCGGCGCATCCCCTGCTCAGAACCTCACGTCGTTCTGCGGAAGCTGCATCCCAAGTGGCGATGAGCTTTGTGTAGATCGTCGGCACTGCCATGAAGAGTGTTAGGTTGCCACCGGCGATGCAGTCCCATACTGCGTTTGCGTCGAAGCGCGGCAGCATCTGACAGGTTGCTCCAGCCCAAAGTGCACAAGAAACAACGTTGATGATTCCGTGCACGTGGTGCAGCGGCAAACACAGTAGGATGCGATCTTCGGCTGACCACTCCCAAGCGTTCACCAGGCTCCTGATTTGAGCAGCAACATTGGCATGGGTTGTGACCACACCTTTGGGTCGGCTCGAGGTGCCGCTTGTGTACAGGATCATGGCGCGCCTCTCGTTCCCCAGATTCAGACCTACATGCGGATGTTCTGCTTGGCAAGTGCATAGCTCGTCATATGCCAGAGCACGAATGTCACGGGATCGTGCAAATTGAGACAGCAGCGGCAGCGCTAAGACGTCACCCACTAACGTCGATGCCCCGCTGTCGTCAATGAAGTACTCCAGTTCGGGCGTTGGAGAACTGAGGGGTAAAGGGACAGCTACGCCACCCGCCCGCCATATGCCCCACAGCGTTGCAACCCATGCAAATCCCGGCGTAACCGCAAACGCGATGCGCTCTTCCCGGAGATCTTCGCGACCACCAAGCAATGCTGCAGCTACGGTGGATGATGTCTGGAGCAGTTCGGTGTAGGTGAAAGTTGCCTTCACGTCAACGATGGCTGTCCGTTCCCTATATCGGTCGCACTGAGCAAGAAGAGGAAGACTAGTGGTGGGGCGCATCACTGGCAGACTTTACGGTGTCTCGGCTGCGTTGTCCATCGTGTCGGGCGTCGACCGAAATACGACTGTGGAAACGATTGATCTTTCTCCGTTTGTCCGTGGCTGGTAACAAGATCTGTCCAGTAGAAACGATTCTCGCCGTCTTTGGAGCATTAAGCCCCGGGTCCTGCCCACGTCTCAGGCGGTGGGTTAGACAAACTCCTGTTGAACAAAGAAAGCTGTTTGATTCGCGCCATTCCAATTTCACAGTAGCGGCCAGCGCATTCGGTGATGAGTGGCGTTCGGACAAGCCACAGTGTGTCTAATTTCCTCGCGTGTGACGAACTGTTTATGCTCGTTAACTTTAACATTGCTTTTACAGCAGAGAGACAACTTCTCTACACGCGTGGTTGTATTCAATCTCCTACAGACCTGAAAACCAGAACTTTAATTGCCAAGAGAATTAGCTTTCTTTGTGAATCCAGCACCCACCCAATGACGGCGTGAGGAACCTGCAACATGTGGGGACGTGACTGATAAGCCGACACGTTGTCTGCCGACGCTGCTACAAGTGCACGGACGGGAAGGTCCAACCTGGAACTTTGCTGTCATCGGCAGGACGTTCTTGCGGCTTAGAAAGGGTGAAGTGCGATAAACGAAGAATGGCTACCAAGTTCCGAAAACTCAAGAAACTCCTGGTATCCGCTGCAGTTTTGATGGCGGCTGTTATTGCCCTGGTTACTTACTTGTTGCGCGGCGGATTCCATCGATTCGAGATCGCACCCTATAAAGTTCCTCCCGCCGCATTTACAAGCTGGACTGATGTACTGACACACCCCACTGATATTTCTTTAATTACGTTTCAAACTGGCGTTGTCCACATGGACGCTTGTCTGAACCTGGATCCAGCAAGCCCCAAACAAGCAGAGTGCGATCATGTGCCGCGAGATCTCGCCGTTTTGGTTCATTGGGTACACCATCCCCGTCTCGGAGACTTCCTTATCGACACAGGCTTCGACGATTCCTTCGCGAAAAATCCGCCTTACGGCAATTACACCGGTGCGATGAAGCTCTTCAATTTCGTGAACGGGGTGACTAACCACCAACAGCCCGGGGAAGATCTGTCGGCGCAACTCGCTCGTCTCAATGTCCACCCGCGGGCAGTGTTTTTCACACATTTCCATCCCGATCACACCGGCGGCGTTCCTGCACTGGATCCACAGACCGACTTCATTTTCGGCAAACGCGAAGCCAGCTTTCTGGCACGAGCGGCTGTCGCGAACCACTTTTCAGGAAAGTCAAGGTTCTTGAGCCTCGATTTCTCGGCCGCCCCTCGAATGGCACCCCTCGGCCCGAGCATTGATCTCTTCGGGGACGGCTCTCTGTGGGCAATCTCGGTTCCCGGCCATACGGATGATGACATGGCGCTTCTAGTCAATGCATCGCAGCCAGTTCTATTGACGGGGGATGCGAGCCATTTCGAATGGGCCTTTAAGGCCGGAGTCGCTCCACGTGGATGGAATCAGGCTGGAACCGCTCGAGGATATCAAAGCTTGGCGTTGCTCCGTGACTTCGCCAAGGCTTATCCGAGCATAAAACTAGTTTACGGACACGAAAGGGGAGCTTTCTAACTTGCACGACAAAGTTGTAATGTCCTCGATTCTCCGTTCGCCGTCAAAGCAAGCCCGCGGCGAGAACCACAGTTTCAACAACAGAATGCCGGACAATCCTGGGTTCCGAACGAGATATTGTTGGATCAGTACGGCGAGATCTCACGGGACGTCGGCGGTTCTGTGTGCGCTAATCTGTTTAACAATCGGATTTCTCGTTGCCTGCGGAAATAGAGCCACTCCGCCGAGCAATAGCGTGGATCTGGCAGTCTCCGGCCAGACCGTTACAAAAGTGCGGACGGCAGGTAACGAGGTCGTGTTGCTTGAGGAACGACTTACGTCCATCTTTGAGGACGGACCCCAGCGCACGCTTGAGATACTGCAAAACGACGGCCATACCGTGCAGCCCTACACGCCGCCGCCGGGATGGTCAATGGTTGATTTCGCGGTGCATCCGTCCGGCGACATATCGGCAGTCCTCACCACGGCCGCGGAAGTGCGGATCGTGCGGCTCAATTCAAAAGGATCGATTCGAAGTGACCAACCATTTCTCGATGCCAGTGCCGCAACCGATCCATTCTTCAACTATGCGGGAGGTCTCAAGAAGGATAACGCTCTTCAGCCTGCCTTGATGCATGACGCTGCGCGCCTCGCCCCACTCGGTGAAAGTTTAGCGGTCGTTTTGCGCACCGGACGTAATGCAATTGTTGCGTATCGTCTTGATCCTGACACGAGCGGTGCATATCAGCGTTCCTGGCGAACGCTTGTAGAGCCCGGGAGTTCAATCCTCCAAATAAGCATCACGAGTGGTAGCTTCGACGTGTTTGGCCAGCTTCAGAATCACCTTAGAATTTTTGTTGATGCGGATGACTCGGATACGGTGGCAATCGGTGTTGTCAATGCCCCGATGGCCAATTACACATTTCGCGCGCATGCCGAGTACTTCAGTGAACCAATTACAGCGTCAATGGGTGTCTTGCTTACGCGTGTGGCTGGCAACGATGGCCGCCGCTTGGGAAGCACTGTGATCGATACTCACGACCTTGCTGAACTGCATGGCTTGCGCACTGCTCCTCATGGTTTCGTGATGATGGGCCGAGTTCTGTCCCAGGTGCGATCAGACGGAAGTGGTTGGAACGCTTTCACTGCCCTGGTAGGGGAAGATGGCGCTCCTGGTCCGTACAGTGTGATTGATGTCGATCGCGGCGACATCTTATTCGATGTTACAGCGTTGCCCAGTGGGCGGTACCTTGCGCTGGGTACGACCGGCTACACCCAGAACCCATCCGGCGCGAGCATATCCGAAGCTGCGCAGCCGCTCTTGGTGCTCTTAAACGCTGACGGCTCGTTGGCCCAGAACCTCGGCTATGTCGGCGGTGCGCGTCACAACCAACTGACTACGATTGCGCCTCTGAACGGCCGGTGGCTTCTTGGCGGAATGATCAATGGCCCCGGCACGCATTCTGGCGACGGTAACCGCAAGCTCATCGTCGCCGATGGATTCTTGCGGGAGGGATCCGATCTGCCAGCCCGGTGACCTGCGCTTGGCCGCTGTGCTGCGACTGGCCGAGTTTGAAGAGATCACTGTGAAGTAAAGACAAGATCCAAGCTCCGAAATCCGAAGTACCAGCCCATTCAGGGTTCCAGCAATAACCGAATCCAGGCGTCTGCCAGGAAATCTTCGAATTCCTTGGGCGACCAGGCGCGCTCTTCAACCAGCAAAAGATAAAACTCCGGCGCATTCATGCTCCAAATAATGTCCGCCACCTTGGTGACGGAAAGATGCGGCCAGAGACGTCCGGTTGCTGCCAAGTCGGCGGCAAACAGGCGCATGTTCTTAGCCCTGCGTTCTGAAATGCTCTTCCACAATGCGGCTAGTTCCGGATCGAGTGGCACCGCGCCCTGGAGCACCCGGAAGAGCGGGCCAAGCCTTTGTTGAATACTACGAAGAGCGGCGGCGTAGATACGGAGCTTCCCGGCGGCGTCGGTCTCCGCTCGAATCGCCTGCACATACTCCCGTTCTTCGGCAGGCACCACACTATCCGTCCCGGAGATCGCCATCTCGATGAGCTGACGGAACAGGGCAGGTTTTTTTCCGACGGTGGCGTAGACAGTGTCTAGTGCGACTCCGGCAACCTGCGCGATCGCCGGCATCGTTGCGGCGGCATAGCCCTTATCGAGAAATACACTCCGAGCGGCGTCGAGGATCGATTGGTGAGTACCCCTCGCGGCCTCTTTCCGCGAACTGGAATCATAAGCGCGTTTTCTTGCTTTTTTGGTCATATTACTGCTTGACGTCACAATTAATCCGAAGTATATTCGGAATAATCCGAAGCGTATTAGGATTAATATAGCGCATCGGGGATACGGGCCAAAAGGAGAATCTAATGCTTACCTTGATGATCGACTTCGCCAATATGTTGCTGGCGGCTCTGGTGGTGGGCGGCTTGTTCGGTGCGTGGCTCCTTCTCAATCCCAAGGGGGTGGATGCCAATTCTTATGTCATATTGCAGCAACAAGCCATCCGAACGATGAACAAGGTAATGCCTCCACTGGGGGCCGCCACCATCCTGGTGACGATGGCCGCTGCCATTCTCGGGCGAGCAGACCATCGGCGCCTATGGCTGTTGATAGCAGCGGTGGTCTGCTTCTCGGCCAGCGGCGTGATTACTCGATTCCGGAACCAGCCAATCAACGCAATCGTCGTGACGTGGCGCCGCGATGTGCCCCCGTCGGACTGGACGATGCTGCGGGACACATGGTGGCGGTGGCATGTCATTCGTTTGGCCACTGGGCTGGCGGCATTATTCCTGCTAATCGCTGCCACGCTGAAAGCGGGTTGGAGCGGCTAGCCCCAGGAAAACCCAACTAGACCTATCGAACTGACTTCCCGGACCGAGCAGTAGACCCGAGAGATCCCAGGGAAAGGTCTGTCTTCACGGTGACGATGAACGGTGAAAAAGCTGAAAGGAGAAAAGTTGAATGCAACGATTTCTAACTAAATTGACTGTGTACTTCTTCGTTCTACTGATTGCAGGGACGTGGAGTGTCGCCCAGGACTTCAAACCGTACCCAGGTTCCAGATTCGATGACAAGGCAAGTCAGCAGGCCTCCGCCTTCGAACAAGGAATGGAGGTTCAGGTCTATAGATCCGGCGACAACTTCGAGAAGATCTATAGCTTTTACAAGTCGCTCTACAGAGAGGTTGCCGTTCCATTTCCCAAGCAGATGCTTCCCGACGGCAAAGAAGTGAAGTGGGCATTCTTTGTCCTGGATGGCGGGAAGGACCTCATGCACTCGAATTACTGGATGAAGGTGCAACGTCCGTACATCGGTGCGGTCGACGACGAAGCCAACTTCGAGGACGTGCGCGACATAAGCGTAATTCAGACGGTGCATCGGCATGGAGCAGCGATCAAGAGAAGCCGCCCGTTGGATATCCGGGGCAAGCAGGTCATCGGTTTTGGGGTAGACCGCAGCGATCAGTGGCACATAACAACAATTCATCTTGAAGGAGATTTTCATGACTAGAGCGCAAGTGATTGGGGAAACGATTTCGAACCAAGGGTTGGGGCGGCAGCCCTCGCCGGATAAGGTCTTCGAAACGATGGTTGCGTATCAACGCACGGCGGCGCTGAAAGCCGCCATTGATCTCGACCTATTCACTTCGATAGGGGAAGGGCATACAACTGCCTCCGCTTTGGCAAAGCGTGTTGAGGGCACCGATCGCGCTGTGCGCATGCTTTGCGACAGTCTCGTTGTCCTGGGATTTCTCACCAAAGGTGGAAGCAGCTACGGTCTTACGGCAGACTCCGCCGTATTTCTGGACAAGCGTTCACCAGCCTATGTCGGATCGGCAAGAAAGTTTCTGGAGTCGCCGTTGGTGGTAGATGGATTTCGCGATCTGGCGACAGTTGTGCGTGCCGGACGGCCAGTGTCGGATGAACCGTTCTCCGAAGAGGACAAACACGCAGCATGGGCGGAGTTTGCCCGGAACATGGCAGGCCTCTCCTTTCTGGTTGCTCAGGAAACGGCAAGACTGCTCGATCCAGATGCAGAAATCAAAGTACTCGATGTCGCTGCAGGACATGGAATGTTTGGAATCGCAATCGCTCAGCAGAATTCTAGGGCAACGATCGTGGCCTTGGATTGGCCGTCCGTTCTGGCGGTCGCCGAAGAAAACGCAAGGCGTTTTGGTGTTTCCCATCGCTATCGCCTGCTTCCCGGAGATGCGCTTGAAGCAGATCTGGGCATAGGGTTTGACGCCGTGGTGATGCCGAACGTGATGCACCTCTGGGACCGACCGACGAACATCCGTTTCCTCAAGAAGGTACACGCTGCACTGGTACCGAAGGGACGCGTCATCATCGGTGAATTTGTGCCTAACGACGACCGGGTCTCGCCGGCCGTTCCGGCGCTGTTCGCGTTAAATATGCTAGCCAACACGACAGCAGGAGATGTGTACACCGTTTCGGAGTATCGGGCCATGCTAAGCGAGGCAGGCTTTACGGATTCCCAGTTTCGGCCGCTGCCGCCGGCGGTGCATACGGCAGTTATCGCGATAAAACCCTAACATCAGCGATCGTCACATCCGAGAAGTCTACGACTATCTGCAAGCCGGCCGAGAGCCCATGCTGGGCTGTTCAGGCCCAGGAGAGTCAAAGATCGGATAGGACGTGAAAACGATCGAAATCACCGGAGGCGTATGGCACTTCAAAATGTAATCATCGGAATTCTCGCTCTTCTCCTCGCAGGGACTGCCATGGGACGACAAGCAGCTGTCCCAGCGGGAATCGACAGCAACAATTCGCCTGCCCTCATTCTTGAGAAGCAAGAAGGCGAGCGGAGAGTGCATAGGTCGGCTGGAACATCGACCGGAACGGCTCCATTCATCCTCAAATTCGATCCGACGAACGGACCGTCGAAGCACCTGGTCATGTTCACGGAAGAGTTGCCGCCTGGCGCCTCAATTCCCCGCCACAAGCACCCGGAGTGCGAGGAGATTTTGATTCTCGAAACCGGGCACTCTCGGGTGCATTTGGGAAGCACAACGAAGGAGGTAGGATTCGGGGCCTCGGTGTTGATCCCCCCAGATACCTGGATCTCGGTCGATGTGATCGGAAACGAGCCGGTCAGCCTGATCGCTATTTTTTCCGAGCCAGGGTTCGAACGATACATGAGAGCGATCTCGGTGAGAGAAGGAGAACCGAACACACCCATCTCAAAGTCTGAACTGGAAGTAATTCGCGCGCACCACAATCATGCTGTCAATTACAAATGAAACCGAAAATACCGAGCGCTCAGATGTTGTTGGTGGGGATTGTGCAATGATCGGATTCAGTGCATCAAGACACGGGATCGGCGGCGAAGATTAAGATCTCCATATTGGATGACGGGTCATGGTTTTAGTGGAATTGCGACAGCCATTCAAGGCGTGAAGCCTGCAGGAAACTGAACGATCATGCGCATAGAAATTGGACATGTAGAGGCACTTTTTCGATACCCGGTGAAGTCGATGGCCGCCGAAAAGCTCGAGGTCGCCAATCTAGGCTGGCACGGACTGGATGGCGACCGACGCTTGGCATGGCGGCGAGTGGATGATCGCAGCGGGATGCCGTGGCTGACGGCGAACAAGTTGCCTGAACTGCTATTGTTTGCTCCGCATCGAGGCGGGAACGGTGCTCAGAGCGACCTGCCAACACATATTCGCACACCCGATGGGAAGGAAATGACTGTCTTCGGAGCGGACCTGGCGATGGAAGTCGGCCGTCGATATGGTGCTCCAGTGCAGATGATGCAGTTGAAAAACGGCATTTTCGATGAAGCCACTGTCTCCGTGATTGCTTCTGAGACAGTACGTGAAATCGGACGACTTTCAGGGCGCAGCTTGGACGTGCGACAGTTTCGTCCAAATGTTGTGGTTCGGTTGTTGCGGTCGGTCCCTTTCCAGGAGGACGAGTGGGTGAGCGGAGCGCTCTCATTCGGTGAGGAAGACGATGCGCCCACTATCGCCATCACAATGCTCGACGAACGCTGCGGGATGGTGAACCTTGATCCTGATACAGCGAAGCCTGCGCCAGAAGTGATGAAGACGATCGTCCGTGTGAAGCAGAACAACGCGGGTGTCTACGGGACGGTCATTTGCACCGGCCGACTCGGGATCGGGCAGACCGTATTCCTTGTTTCGGCGACCGAGAAAATGAAAACTTGCGACACAAGGTAAATCTTGAGATCCGTCGCGTTGATACTCCTGTTGGTGCTGACACGAGGCTTGCTCGCAGCGAAAGAGGTCTTGATTCAGGATGCAAGACTCTTCGATAGCCATCGTGTCACGCAGCGAGCGTCGGTTCTCATGCGCGATGGAAAGATCGAGCAAATTGGATTACACATGCCAGTCCGTTGTTTTCGGCGGAACTACCGATACGGCAGCAGAGCATCCGGGTGGTAGATCGAATCCCTACCAGCTGCACGGAATACGTTGTCCGCTCAATGCTGTCCGGAGCCGATCGCTTTCGCGTTTGCTCTAAAAAACTGTTCCAGTGTCTGCGGAGCTCGTCCGGTGACCACGCGGATGGCATCGGTAACCTGAAACCGTTCCTCGCCCTTCCGGAAGTATTGCCAGAGATGTGCCAGGTGATCGAGCGCATGGGGATTGATCCGCGCCTTCATTGCGTTGGCCCACTGCTCGTCTGTGATTGCGACATAGCGGACCCGGCGCTCAATGGCTCGACCCAAACTTCCGATCATTTCCCTCACCGTTGGAGTCTCGCCTACCAGCGGGTACACATTTTGAGAGGGCGTACCCGGATTGGTGAATAGAGTTGCGGCTACACGTGATACATCTTCCGCACCAACGAGGGGAATGACTGTCGTATCCGCACCCCAAGGCAGGAAGACGGTGCTTTGCTGGGCGACGCTCTCCGTGACAAGAGCGCGTACGTTCTCATAGTAGGGCGGCGCCTGGAGATGAACCGCTCCAACCTGCGCCCAGTCAAAGATGCGATCGGCCAGCCGGTGTTGCAAGTTGCGGAAGCTGGGAGCGTGATGCAGATGGCGAAAAGCCGGATCGCCGGGCCTGCCCTGAAGCTGTGAATTGTTCACCACCAATTCCAGACCCGCATCGCGAGCCGAGTCGGCGAAGATTGTGGCTGCCTCAAGCAGTCCATCGGCGACAGGGTATGTGAAGTATGCGCGTTTGACGTTGCGCATGGCGGCCTGAACTGAGGCCGGGTTCAGGAGGTCGCCCTCGACCACCTCCGCACCCTGTTTGCGAAGCTCATCGGACCTGGCATCGAGCTTATGAACCAAGGCGCGAACTAAAAGACCTTGCTCCAGCAAAAGACTTGCGACCAGCCGTCCAGTCGATCCTTGTGTTCCGCCCGCTGCGCCTGTGACCAAAATTGGATGACTCATGGGAAATCTCCTTTTCATTGTATAGGATGATTAACATAATCCTATGGATTCGACTTTTTTCTTTCCTGCGCAACAAGACTGTTGGGTTGCAACTTGGGATGATTCGCAGCATCCTAATAGAGTCATGCGCTACCGTCCCGGACATAAGGCTGAAATCCATCAAAGGATTGTGAAAGACGCTTCGCGGCGGATTCGCTCTTACGGGCTAAACGGAGCGGCTGTCGCAGCTGTGATGGGGGACACTGGGCTGACTCACGGAGGCTTTTACAAGCATTTCAAGAGTAAGGACGATTTACTTGTGGAATCTCTTAGCGAGGGATTTCGGGAGATCGAGGATGCCTTGGTCCGAGCCGCTGAGCAATCTGCGCCCGGAGAGGAGTGGAAGGCGATTGTGAGAACCTACCTGCGTCCGGAACACTGCGAACATCCCGACCACGGGTGCCCACTGGCGTCTCTCGGACCTGAATTGGCGCGCGTCGATAAGAGGATAAAGCCTAAAATCATTACGGAACTCGTGAACTACAAAAGTCGAATGCTACCATTCATGCCCGGCCGGCGAAGCGCGGACAAAGAGCGAGCTTTCTTTGCGATTTTTTCAACGATGATTGGTGCGATTGAAATTGCTCGCCTGCTGCCAGATCCCGCGATGCAAGAGAAGGTACTGGGGAACGCGAGAGATTTCCTCCTGCAGAGTTTTTGACCCGTTGCGGTTTCAGTCTCCATTTAACTATCGAGTGATACAAATCGTCGCTCGCTTTGCGAACGAGAGCCCACTTGCCCTGTCCCAAACTTCGGCGGTTCTGATCTTCGATACTTTGAATCCTCTGTATATCAGTTAAGGTACTTCTTTGTTTCGAGGTGGATCTGAAGCACTGACCCTGGTTGATGTCGCTTGTTGCGCATCGCACTAAGCGCGCTCATCGAAGCGCCGAGCACAATCCTGCAACCACTTGATTTCGCCGGGAGGCCGTTTTGGAGATCTTTGATGTGTTCGATCGCTTGGGATGCGACCTAGAAGGTGCAGGAACATAGCGGCGGAATGTTTGTATGCTGGAACGGGAGAGCGAAAGGCAACGTTGCCAAGGTATTGCAGAGCATCGCTTAGCCCGTAATAGGCAGGGTCCCCGTTTTGCCATAACCGATCGCGCTCAGCAAATTTCTCGGGCGCGAACGTCGCAAGTCCCAGCAAGTAATCTGATCCGTACTCAATCATGTTGATGCCGAGATCGTTGCCGGTGAAAATCTGGAAGTCTGGACGATGCTTATCCCGCAGAGCGAGGCGCTGCATCTCGAGCAGGCGATCGAGGGAAGAGTGTTTCATTCCGCTAATTTCTGCAATATCCATCAAGCGAACGACGGTCTCTGAATCCAGGATCTCGCCATTGGGGGCGAACATGGAACCCAGCTCAAAGGCGAGCACGTTTTTGTATCCGCGGCACACGGCCTGGTAGACGGCGGCGAGCTCTCTGCCGGGCCTCTTTCTTAGGCGGCTTGTTTGGAACAGGATGGGAATGCCGCCGACAGCTGTGATGAAATCGATCTGTCGCCGATACAGAGTGACGATATGGCCATCAAGCCTATCGATATAGGCTCCCGCTACGAAAGGGACATTCTTGCCTAGAGCCTCGCGGGTCCAGTGCAGCACTTCTCTTTTTTGATTTTCGGATAAGTAATTTACATAGCCCGTGTCCATGTTGACTGCGTTCACCAATCCGGCTGAATGCGTAGCCGCCAGATGCTGTTGAAACGCTTCGACGGCAATTCGTCCGTTTGGCTTAAACGGCAGCAAGGCCGCGGCGATGCCCTGCACTTTGCGGCCCAACTGCCGTCGCGACTCCATTTTCTTGATGTCGAATCGTTGCGTCTTCATTTCAAATTCAGTCCCGTCGCCAACTGTAGCGCCTCAGCTCTTTTTCAGCACCTTAAGTTGCTGGGCAAGATCCGACCCCTTGTAGTAGTCGTCCAAGGGATAGCATCCGGAGGGCAAGCCTTTTCGCGGGGCGGTCGTGCAATCACTAAAAGTTCTACATATTCGCTTGTGCTGGATTGCCTCACCTGCCGAAGCGTCCCAAAGCAGCTCCGGATAGGTCAACACCATGCGGCCCAATCCGACTGCGTCGACCCACCCTTCACGGACTGCCGCCTGGGCCACGTGCGGAAGAAAATCTTGCAGGTAGCTATAAGCTGATCCGACGAAGATGAGATTTGGAAAATTCTGCTTCAACGTTCGAGTCATTTTCATTTGTCGGGCAACATCGATCAAAGGATCCCTCGGAGGCTGATACCCATCGGAAGGCGGAAACAACGCAGGCCTTTGAATGTGAGGGCTGTAATATGGGCTTCCCGCTGTGAGATTGACGAGCGAGATCTTCAACTTCTCCAGGAGAGACAAAAATAGGATCGGCTCTGAAAGATCTTCCTGAGTGGGATCGAACGGGTTGAGTCCGAATCCCCAGCGGTAGGGAATGCATTCAGGCGAAAGCTCGGCAACGCCCGGTCCGAACTTGCCGTTCCCAGACAGCTTCGGATTCGGTTGAAACGGTACCGTATCGAACGCGGACAGGCGTACACCGATGGCAAGCCCGGGTGCTGCGGAGCGGATTCCTTCCACAATCTCCCGGAGGAAGCGAGTGCGATTTTCGAAGCTTCCGCCGTATTCACCCTCACGAGTGTAGGCGCTGAGAAATTCGTGACCAAGGTAGCCGTGGCAGTGTTTGATGTCGACAAAATCGAACCCCAATTTCCACGCCAGGGCGGCAGCGCGGTGGAAGTCTTCGATGATCGCCCGAATTTCTCCGTCGCTAAGAACGGGATAGTCGGCTGGGAGTTTGAGGCGGCGATCAAGAATGGGGTGGTGATAGAGGATTCGCGGCTCGCCGCGCTGGTGCGAATTCGGACGGCTGTACCGACCAGAGTGCGTCAACTGCAGACCAATAATCAGTCCCTGGTCGGATCCGGTGACGCGCCGATGCTCTTCGACCAGCACGCTGCGCAAACGCTCCACGCCGACAGATGTGTCCTCGTTCAACAAGAGCTGATTTGGATTGGCTCGTCCCTCGTGGGACACTGCGACTGCTTCCCCACCCCATATCAACTTGCCACCGCTGCCGCCAAAGCGTTGCCAGCGGCGGAAGGTGTATTCCGAAGGGCGGCCGTCGGCTGTGCCATCCCAGCCTTCCATCGGCTGAACCGCGATTCTGTTGCCGATGAAAAGCTGTCCTTTGACCAGTGGCTGCCGGAGAGGAGATTGCTGCCCAGACGCAAGTTCGTCATCGCAGGGGATGTTTACGCCTAAAATACGCAGATGATCTTTGAAGCGGCCGACGTTTTTTAGACCGCCGAGGCGCACAATTTCACTTGTGCTCATTTCACCGTCCGGGAGATACGAGGCATTTTGATCAACTCATAAGGCTGCGCCCAATGCGGAAGCGCATAAGGTGGCTGCTTGATCACCATACCGTTTATGCTCCTGTGGGTCGCTGTTTTCTTATACTGTGTTCCAACCAGAAAGAGAAGATGAACGAAGATTTTCCAGCTATCGAAGGACTGCCAGCGTGGTGACGGTTTGGATACGGCAGGAACTACAAAGATGATGGCCTCCGGCGACGTGGTGATGCGTAAGCTCAAGCCGAGCGATATCCCCTTAGCTGTTGAATTGTCCGCAGAGGCGGGTTGGAACCAAACCGCCGAGGATTGGTGTACTTTGATCGATCTGAGCGTTGACGGGTGTCTAGGGATTGAAGTCGACGGCGAACTGGTATCGACTGCAACTCTCCTCTGTTATGGACAGCGACTAGCGTGGATCGGGATGGTGCTGACCAGGATTCGCTGTCGGGGCCGCGGTTTCGCACGTCGACTCTTGATGGAAGCTCTAAGACTGGCCGACGAAAGGAGTATTGAGAGTGTCAAACTCGATGCCACGGACCAAGGTCAGCCTTTGTACGAAAAGCTTGGATTTCGTCGCGAACAATCAGTGGAACGTTGGTGGCGGCCGGGCCCGGGAATCGTCGTTCGTGATCGTGAAGTGAATCACGAGACCTCTAAAGATGATTGGCGAGTTGTGGACTTGCGCGCATTTGGTGCTGATCGCGCTGAATTGTTAGCTCGCCTCGCGAGGAGAAATCCCCCGCTCACCTCTGGAGGCTCGTATCTGTTTAGCAGGCCGGGGAGAGTGAGTTCGTACCTTGGTCCATGCGTGTCCGAAGCACCGGGGATCGCTCGCACTCTGATAGAACGCGCTTTGGAAACTCACGTCGGGGGTGGATGGTCGTTGGATTTGCTTTGCGAAAATGCACAAGCTGTTGCCTTGGCACGAACTCTTGGTTTCACACCAAAGCGGCATTTGACTCGCATGGTCCGCGGGAAGAATCAGCGCGGGAATGAGCAGTCCATTTATGCCATCGCAGGTTTCGAGTTGGGATAAGGATGGAAATCCGCAACGTTGCAGAATTGGAAGAACGCCTGTCGCGCCCGAGTGAGGCGGTCGTGTCAGCGATGGATGCCATCGATGGTGACATCTTGATCCTCGGCGCAGGCGGCAAAATGGGACCGAGCTTGGCGAAGCTCGCGCGACGCGCTGCCGATTCGGCGGGGAGATCGCGACGAATCATCGCAGTGTCGAGATTCAGCGATCCCGCACTGCGCGTAGAGTTACTAGAGCACCGCATCGAGACAATTGCCAGCGATCTACTGGAACCGGATGCACTCAACTTCCTCCCCGATATCCCCAACGTTGTTTTCATGGCTGCGCGCAAGTTCGGAACGTCTGGTGATGAGCACTTGACGTGGGCAATGAATACTTACCTTCCAGGGTTGGTGGCCGAACGGTTTCGCCACAGCCGCATCGTTACCTTTTCCACTGGGAATGTGTATCCTCTACTCCCGGCGTCACAAGGCGGAGCTGTGGAGACCACACCCGTAGACCCAATTGGGGAGTATGCCCAATCGGCGCTGGGCCGGGAACGCATGCTTCAATATGCTTCGGCGCGGTGGGGAACAAAAATTGCAGTCTTGCGTTTGAACTATGCAGTGGAACTGCGTTATGGGGTCCTGGTTGACATTGGACGAGCAGTCTTTGAACAACGTCCGATTTCTCTCAGGATGCCTTACGTGAATGTGATCTGGCAGGGCGACGCCAATTCCTGGTGCTTACGCTCATTTGCTTACTGCCAATCGCCGCCGTTCATCCTGAACGTTACCGGACCGAAAACGCTATGTGTGCGTGAAATTGCCGTCGAATTTGGCCGCCGTCTTGGCGTCGAGCCTACGTTTTTATCGGACGCAAATGATTCGACCTCTCTGCTGAGCAATGCCACCAAAGCAAATGGCCTTTTTGGGAGTCCTAGTGTCACTCCCACAGAAATGATTGCGTGGATTGCCGAATGGATCATGCAAGGCGGAGCCACGCTAAACAAGCCCACTCACTTTCAAAGCCGCGATGGGAAATTCTGATGTCTTTCCGCGATCAACTTCGCTCCGGTGTCGTGATTCCCGCGCATCCGCTCGCCCTTAATGCCAGCCGCCAATTGGATGAGCGCCGGCAACGTGCCCTGACACGGTACTATCTCGCTGCCGGCGCCGGAGGCATTGCCGTTGGAGTTCACACCACTCAGTTTGCGATTCGCAACCCGAAACATCAGCTCCTTAAGCCCGTGTTAGAACTCGCTGCGGAGGAAACTCGCGGACGTGAAATCGTCAAGGTCGCCGGAGTTTGTGGCAAACCCGAGCAGGCAGTCGCTGAAGCTCAATTAGCTGCAAGGTTGGGATATGACGTGGCTCTGCTGAGCCTGGCGGAACTCAAAGAAGAATCGATCGCTGAACTGTTGGAACACTCAAGATGCATTGCGTCCATAATTCCGGTGATGGGATTTTATCTACAGGCGGCTGTCGGAGGCCGCTTACTACCCTATGAATTTTGGCGCCAGTTCGTAGAAATCGAAAACGTAGTTGCCATCAAGATTGCCCCTTTTAGCCGCTATCAGACGATTGACGTCGCCCGAGCCGTAGCAGAGTCGGGTCGCGCGAACGAGATCGCGCTGTACACCGGCAATGACGACAACATCCTGAATGATCTCTCCACGCCCTTCGATTTTCACGGCAAGCGAATTCGAATTGTTGGTGGTTTGTTGGGTCACTGGGCAATATGGACGAAGGCAGCTGTCGCGCAATTGAAAATGGTGAAAGCCACGTCCAATGAAAGTTCGGACATCCTGGCCTTGGGAGCTAAGCTCACCGACGCAAATGCGGCAATTTTTGATTCTGTGAACCAGTTCCGCGGATGCATTCCTGGAATCCACGAAGTTTTGCGGCGACAGGGGCTACTTGCGGGCCGCTGGTGCCTAAATCCACAAGAAGACTTATCTCCCGGCCAACTCGAGGAAATCGACAGAGTCTGTGCGTGTTATCCGGATCTGCAAGATGACGCTTTCGTGAAGGAGCACCTCGACGAGTGGCTCCGATAAGCCCAAAAGAGTTTCGAACACCCCAAGTTTAGAAGTTCTTTTGAAGTGCGCTCGTCGTCTCAGTAGCGAAATCATCTCTCATCGTGCCAATCGCATTGCGGTTTTCGGTAGGCCGCCGATCCGGCACGATCGCGTAAATTAATACCGCGCCGACAGCGGCTGCGGCGGACATCAGGATCCAGGAAAGATTGTATGTGTGATAGGTGTCGAAGATTTTTCCTGCCAGCCACGGGGTAAACCATTGCCCCAAGGAATATCCCATGATGATCAGAGAAAGAAGTTTCCCCAGTGCGGACAATCCAAAGCAATCCGCCGTGACAAGTGGAATCAACATGTAATCGGCGCCCATCGCGAAACCATAGACCAGGACGAAACACCACACGACCGCAGGCCGGCGGGCTGCGAAAAGTAATGGTATCGCCAGCGCGAGGATCAGGTAGAACAGCGCCATTACGTTTTTTCGACTGTAGCGGTCGGCGAAGTATCCGACGACGACGCGACCTGCAAGACTTGAAACAAGTGATGCGCTCAACAGTTGGGAAGCGGCGCTTACGGTATATCCCTCGCCCTTAAGAAAGATAATCAAATGCTGGGTCACGGCGCCTATGGCGCCGATGGTCAAGGTGCATCCAGCCAGGATGAGCCAAAAATTAGTACTGCGCACGGCTTGCGCAACGCTCAAGCTGACAATCGACTCTTGCCCAGGCGGAGCAGTTTGGTTCGCGGCAGCAGCCGGCGAGATGCCGTCAGGGAAAAGGTCCAAGTCACGCGGGCTGGAACGGGTGATCCACTGTGAAACCGGGAAAAGAACAATCAGGATGAGTGCTCCGATGATTTCGAATGCGCGTCGCCAACCAAAGCTCTGAATCAGGCTGTTGATGAGAAGAGGCGAAACCGCACCGCCTGCACCTAATCCCAGATAGGCGATGCCCATGGCACGCCCCCGCTTTACCCGGAACCAGTTAGAAATCAGAACCTGGTTGGGGATCGGCCCGGTCAGCACGTAACCAAAAACTTCCGCGATACACAGTAGGTAGTAATGCCAAATGCGGGTCATGCTACCCATCAGGATCAGAGGCAGGCCGACACACCAAATACCGACTCGGATTACCTGGCGCGGCCCCAGACGGTCGATCAGGACTCCAGCCAATAACCCAAACAGGAGCCCTGCCACGACAAAGCCCAAGAGAAAACCCTGCGTCAGTTGAGCCCGAGTAAAGCCGAGAGAATCGACCAGCGAGGGATAAAAGACCGGGAAGCCGTAATAGATGATACCGACGCTATAGAACAAATTAAGGAACGCAGCGACAACAATCCACCAACCGTAGAAGACACGCATCATGCACTCTGGAGAGTTCAGAATTTATCAGTCTTCTCGAGGTATGGCTACCGGATTCTGCGTCTTTCGAACTGTTTCGAGCGGCATCTATTATGCCTTTGAACCGCGTTCTGGTTAAGAATCCCCTTTTCGTAAGACCCACAAGTTCGTACACTCTCAAGACCACAAGCGGAAGCAGTTCTGTTCTGGCTGTCAGCTTCTCGCTTGCAACCTGCGGAGCTGTACTTTGCCCGCAATGAGGCGCTTCGAATGAGAACTCGCTACAGAGTGGTACTTCTGCCCTTCCTGTTGCTGGTGACATGGGCCTGGGCTGCTGATCAATACGAGGTCACGATCGAGCGCAATGTGCAGGTCAAAATGCGCGATGGCGTCATCCTCCGTGCAGACATCTTTCGTCCAAAGGCCGAAGGAAAATTTCCGATTCTTCTGGAGCGAACTCCGTACAACAAGCAAGGTGACGACTTCGGCTGGCGCGGCGCCGCCCACGGCTATGTCGTGATCATCCAAGATGTCCGAGGCCGTTATTCCTCGGAGGGAGAGTGGTATCCCTTCAAAAATGAATCCAATGATGGATATGACACGGTCGAATGGGCCGCAGCCCTGCCCTATTCCAACGGGAAAGTCGGCATGTTTGGTGGCTCCTATGTTGGAGCTACGCAGATGTTGGCGGCCATCGCCCACCCGCCACATCTCGCGGGAATTTGCCCGGAAGTGACAGCGAGCAATTACCACGACGGGTGGACCTATCAAGGCGGCGCGTTCGAACAATGGTTCAACGAGTCATGGACCTCGGGACTCGCGCAAGATACGTTCAATCGCAAGGTGCAACGCAGCACCAACGCGATGAACGGAATCTGGAAGCTGCCACTCTCGGCCTACCCGCTCTTCGTTCCTCCTGCTTCCGACTTCGACTCGACTGCCACGCTTGCTCCCTACTTTCTCGACTGGCTGGCTCATCCCAGTTACGACGACTACTGGAAAAAATGGTCAATCGAAGAACATTTCTCGGACATACAAGTGCCTTCACTTCATATCGCCGCCTGGTACGACATTTTTCTGGGTGGCTCGCTCCGCAATTACCTCGGAATGAAAGCGCACGCTGGTACCGAAGATGCGAAGCGTGGCCAGCGACTGATCGTAGCCATTGGCGGACATGCCGGATCGGGCCGCAAGATCGGAGAAGTGGATTTCGGAGGGGCTGCGGATGTGAACATCGACGATCTGACTCTAGCCTGGTACGAATATTTGTTCAAAGGCGTGCAGAATGAATTCGCCACCAACAAGCCGGTCAAACTCTTTGTCATGGGGACGAACGAATGGCGCTCGGAAGATGACTGGCCCGTAGCTCGAGCTGTTTCGACGAAATACTATTTACATTCTTCGGGCAAGGCTAACTCACTGCGAGGCGACGGAACACTTACCCCGATTGCCCAGCATTCGGAAAGCCCAGATGAGTATATGTATGACCCAGCAAATCCGGCACCGTCCGTCGGCGGCCCCTTGTGCTGCGACTGGGAGCACCTCGCTCCAGGGCCACGTGATCAGAGGCCGGTCGAGGATCGCAATGATGTCCTGCTCTATTCAACCGCACCCTTGACGAAAGACCTCGAAGTCACCGGCCCAGTCAGCCTCGAACTCTTCGTCAAATCTTCGGTGGTGGATACCGACTTCACCGGCAAGCTCGTGGATGTGTGGCCGAACGGGTTCACACAAAATCTAACCGAAGGAATTATTCGGGCTCGCTACCGCGATTCGCAGGAAAAACCTGAATTGATGAACCCAGCGCAGATTTACAAGCTGAAAATCGATCTATGGGCGACCAGCAATGTCTTTCGCAAAGGACACACATTACGACTCGAAGTCAGTAGCAGCAATTTCCCCCGATTTGATCGAAATTTAAATTCGGGTCTTGAACGAGGTGTTTCTCAGCAACCGGTGTCAGCCACGAATGTGATCTATCACGACGATCATCATCCCTCGGCGCTGACCTTGCCGATCGTGCCTGGGCGCTGACGAAGTGTCAATTGAGTGAAGGGGCGGAGAGCGTTTTCTTCATGGCGACGTAAGGTGAGGGAAGACCCATTACTCTGCTTCCGACCTCCAGCTTCGATGTCCGTTCAATGAATGTAGGCTCCATTGGGGAGCAGATACAGAATTGGCCAAAGCTCCCGTTTTTCCTCCACCAATGTCGACCACTTGAGAGCCTGGTTATCCGGTTCGGAAATTAGCTTAATATCGGGAAGCACTTCCGACGCAGCCTGCGCGAACGTGTACGCATTGCCGAGCCCGATGATCGCAACTTCATGCTGGTCATTTATTTTCTCGTGTACGAAACGAGTCGCAATCTCTATATCTTCGATGATCTGAAGGAAATATGGCCTACTGGTGAGGACAGAATTGTAGGCGTAGTCCGCTAGAACACTGGAAAGGGGATTCATGTAGGCATGATCGAAATCGGAGTTCGCTAAAGTTGGATCATCGGCAGACATTGCGGTGTATCGCATCCGAGTTTCACCTAAGCCCCGCGGATCTATAGTTACGATGTCGTAGCCGTCATCGATGTACTTCCTCGCCTTTGGCCAATCCTGCTCGGTGACTTTGCCGTTTTCGCCAAGCCATATGAGGACCGGGCGATGACTTTGCTGTTTATAAATATGCAGCAAGGGCATTTCCATGTATCGGTTGTGATGTAGCAGGTATTGATCGATCTTTACGCCACCCGATTGCGAACTTTTGATCAACTGCCACTCGATCTTGTTTGCTGTAGAAATAGGGCCTTGATATTGCCCTACACTCCAGTTGTTGATTCCTGGATAGAGATCCGAATAGTAGAGTTGCTTCAGATCCGCGGACTGCTCTTTGTGTTCGAAATAGTAGTCACGAATCAGATCCATTACCGACTTGGAGTTTGGGAAATCGAGCATGACTTGGCCCGTACGCGTGCACTGCAGAGTCTTCTCATTTAACGATTCAGTCGCCGCAAAGTCGCGATGTGGCGGCATTCCGTTGAAGTGGTCCATGAAATCGATAGCCGCCTCTTGATTCTCATCCGAGAACGTGTGTTTGTGATACCCCTCGTGCATCGCGATTCGATCTGCATGCCCAAACCTGCCGTACAGATCAGTAACTTCGCGCACGGTTTTATGCGTGCCCTCGATAGGAAAAAAATCAAGCACTGCCGCGGCTACAAAGATCGGCCGTGGATACATCAACATCAGAAGTCCGGGATGATCAAGTCCATTTGCGATGGCGCCATATAAGTCCTGCTCCGGGTCACTATCCGGATCCTCGAAGATGCGGTTGTAGACGCGCATGGGAAGCGCGGTAATGTAGCAAGAAGGGGCCGCAACTTTGATGCGTTCGTCAACGGCGGCAATGTTAGCTGCTTGAAAACCACCGCCACTGGTGCCGGCGATGTTGATGCGCTCAGGGTCGACATCCGGTCGGGTCAACAGATAATCGAGCGCACGTATTCCGTCCCAGATTTCCCAACGAGCGAGATTAGTACCGGCAAGGTAGGCGAGATTGCCGAGAACAGCATGCTCGGCGCAGATCAGGTTGTAACGGCTTGTGTGTTTCTTGGCGTCCCAGAACTGACTGCGCTCCCCTTGGCCAGCGGTATCCCAACTAATGACAACATAACCGCGCTGCACCAGATGCTGGCACAATCCTTGATAGTGCACTTTCCCATTTGGCGAGTGCCCGCTGGGAACCAGCACTCCGGGATTTCTTGCTGTGCCGTTTTCTGGCACATAGACCAACGCAGTGACGTACACGCCCGGCAAACTTTCGAAGATCAGCTTCTCAATATGAAACCCCTTCATTTGTATCCGGCCGGTTATCCGGGGATTCAGCGGTGTCTTCTCCGCAGGCAGGCCACCTAGCGCATGGAGCAGCCGATTTCGCAGTTCCTGTTGCAACTGAAGCAACTGTTGCTCGGTTCCAATCGTTTCCCACCTTTTGCGGCGTTCATCGTCCTGACGCCAAGCCATTTCCGTTTGATATCTCAAATAGGAAGTGATACTGGGGCCTTCGGCGGATTCCGGCAAGACACGAAACGCATCTGCCGGGGGCACATCTTGACCATGGACGGAAGAGAGTGAGACGGCAAGGAGGCAATATATGAGTAGCTGCTTCATGGAGACTGGGCGGCAGCTTAGTGCAGTGACACGGATTTGTAAGGCACTAAACATCAAACGGCGATCTGCAACAAGCGTGCGGCGTTCTGGTTATAGACCTTCAACAAAATCGCTTCGGGCAAGCCGATGCCATAAATTCGCCAGCGCCCCTGTGGCGGCACTTTGGCCGGAGCATAATCAAAGTATTCATCCTCAGTCTCGAGAAATCGGTAATAGATTTCGTAGAGCTTTTCGTTGAATACCTGCTGCGGAAATTCATCGCCGTGGGGTGTGGCATCGGTTCCAAAGAGAATGCGGTCCTGATAACGATCGAAAAATTGGCGCGAACGGCGCGGTTGGCGGCCGAGTTCACCGATGCGAGCCGCGATATCCACAGTGATATTTGGAAAGCTGTCAAGATTTTCAGAAACGTTATCCAGGTTTTCCGCAAAATTGCCAACATGCAAAACAAGAAATTGCGTCCGCGGGTGCCGCGCGAACACTCGATTTCGCGCTTCGAGCAGTTCCGCATTGCTGGGAAAATCCTGACCATAGAAGGACCAATCCGGATGATTGTTGAGCTCTTCGAACCGCTCGTTGAACCGGTCTGTACGCGTAAAAAATGCGACCGGATCAGAGACGTGGATGGCGACCGGCATATTCAGTTCGCCGCATGCATCCCACATCGGATCAAATCGCGGATCATCGATTTTGATCAATTTTCCTGAGGTAATCTTCTCGCGCAGATAAAGACCCAGGGTCTTTAGAATTTTGAGCCCTTTCGCTCCTGAGCGGTGCGCCCGTTCAATCGCGTCAGCTTGAATGCGGGCATAGTTGGGCTCAAGAAGTCGCTCGTAGCACGGCTCCACAAAGCTGTAGAAGCGCCCCGGATAGCTCTTGTCATATTTCGTGGTTACTTCCAGCAGGCCATCGTCGTATCCACCGGTCAAGTTCACCATAGAGCGGATGTTCTTGCGCTCCATCACGGCAATGAGTTCATCCGGCTGGCCGAGATATTGCCGCTTGGCCGTAATGTCGACTCCGTTTTGCGATTTGGCGGAAACAGTAATGTGCGTGTGCACGTCGACAACCGGAAACCGCGCCCGTTCGACTTTCGTCTCGGTAACGTGGAGCGCGCTCTTTGGCTCGTACTCTGCAAGCGGCAACGGCGAGATTTTGGCTTCAGTCTGGGAGTTCGGTTCTTCGCTGCTGCCTGAGATCTCCAACGCGGTTCTTGGTCGAGCAGAAGCGCCGAGGGCGAGCCCCATCGTGCGGAGCCATTGGCGACGGTTGATCACGATTCATACCTCAACGTGCTGAGAAGGTTGACGGAATTCCGCTGGGACTTCATCGCCCCGGCTCCAATTCCGGAGTAGCAATGTCCAGCGCGGCCTCTTGCCCGGTTACCGAACCGTGCCAGAGGCTTCCCCCGAACGTCAAAACGTAAATTTTGTCTCGGTCAACCGGATCGGGAATCACTCGGTGTCCCCACTTGAAGTTAAAACCTGGAATGCGTGACCAGTGCTCGCCGCGATCGGTGGATCGCCATGCCGAAGACTCAAATCCGGTGGCGTAGAGAATATTCCGGTCGTTAGGATCTACGGTAACGTCATAGACGTGGCGGTCACGATCAAAAACCTGTCGCCAAGTCCGGCCCGCATCCTCCGAAAGAAATATGCCTCCGCCGTCACCATGTGTGCCGGATGCTCGTGCCCACGCTGCAAGATACAAACGCCCGGGGGAGTCTGGGTCCACTGCCAAGCCATTGGGTCCGTTCACGCCTTGCGGAAGAGAAACTGCACCCCAATGTTCGGCGCCGTCCTTTGAACGATAAAGGGCACCATCGCCTGAGTTGCCGATGCTGCCATCTTCGGAGCGGCGCGCAATCACTACGTACAAAGTCCCATCGGACGCCAAGGTTAATCGCCACCCGAACGGCTGTGGTTGCGTGATTCCCTCGTTCTTGAGAATCCAGGTTTTGCCGCTGTCGATGGTCTTGTAAACTCCACGACCAAATCCCGCCACATAGAGGACGCGTGCATCAACAGGGCTCTTGGGATCGAGCAGAATGTGCGTGGCAGCCGTTTCTTCCATTCCTGAATTCGACTGTCGCCAAGTCTTGCCGCCGTCTTCGCTGATACAAACCCCACCCTTGTAATTCGTGGGATCTTGGTGCCGCCACATCTTTGGTCTCGGCAGATCGTGAGTGCCGCTGTTAACGCTCCACATACGGCCTTGCACTTTGGGATCGAATGCGAGCCAATACGTAGTATTGCGCCACTCGCGAGGCACTCCCATTGTCGAACTTTCCCAGCTCTTACCCGCATCTTCGCTGCGGAACAAGCCTATGTCGGTATAGTTAAGAAACCGGCGGGCAGAATTGAAGGGATCGAATTGAATACCGTAAATGGTCGTCACATCCAAGCCACTGCTCGCCCATCCTCCGCCGGTGACGGCGTGCGAATAGACCGCCGACCAGGTTGCGCCGCCATCAGTAGTCTTCATTGTCCTGCCGAGGTCGGTGGCGTAGGCGAGATTGGGATCACGATCAGAAACCCCAATCTCCAGCGGGTTTTCACCCCAGTCAACACCAAACGCTGGAGAGATCCAGGCGTCATGGACATTCGGCGCTTGTGCATTCGCCTCTTTCCAGACTAAGTCCCAAGAGTCGCCCGCATTTTGCGTTTTGGCTACTCCTATCCATGTCTGCCCGTCCAGTGAAAGGCTGCTATATGAGACGTATGCCACGTTTCCGTGTTCGTGACTGGTCGCAATCACTCGCATCTTTGCGCCGGAGGCAGGAAACAACGATGCTCCCCAGGTCTTGCCGCTATCCTTGGAAATGAGAATGCCGTTTTCCCAAGCGCCGTACACAACCGGTTCGGGAGCATTAGTGAATCCCAATGACACACTCGTGAGGCCGACCCCCTGGGGCGAGGGAAAACTACGCACGCCAGAAACCGTCTCGATGGTGAAAAAATGCGGCCCTGCGATGTACAAGGTTCGAGAGTGGCGTGGAGACCTCGGATCTATCCAGATTCGACGCGGAGCTTCAGGCAAGGTGGCCAACGATTTCCAGTTTGCTCCCCAATCTTGAGACACAAACAATTCCGCATGAACGGTGCCGCCAGCCGCATACAGAACTTTGGAATTTGAAGGATCCACCGCGAGCGCCGCAATGGTTCCAAGTGGATCTGGCTCGGCCACAATCTCCTCGTCGGCGTGGTCAGATTTCATAGAGATACTCGTTATGCTAGATGGACTTGGATATACCAGCTTCCAATTCTCGCCGTTATCGGTACTGCGCCATAATCCGATACCTTGTGCGTAAATCACTTTGGGATCGACAGGGTCAAATACAAAGAACCGGGTCACGCCGCGGAGATTGAAAATTCGCCAAGAGTGGCCCCCATCATGGGTGATATAAGAGCCGGTCATGTCACACGACACCAGCACGGTGTTGGGATCATGCGGACTGATTGTGGGATTGAACATTGCCCCGCCGCCTCCCGGACCTAGAACTTTGAAGTTGCCAGGCCGAACGGCAAAGCCCATTCCCACAAGCGAGACCAAAAGAATCGCTACATGGCTGATTCTTGCCATTTGATTCTTTCTTTTGCTTTCGAAATTTTTGCGCCCCTACTTTCCGGCAAGACACCCGAACGTGTCAACGCCGAAATGACCGATTTGTTTCCACACAGCGAAATCAGCTCGAAAATGTGCGACTCCGTCTAAATACGGATCCTGGGACGGGAGAGGATCCTCCGACCATACGCTACCGCCCATGTCTTAGGTGATTTCATTCGCGAGAGTCCATTGTCTTTTTTTGATTTCGTTTTGGTTTTTTTGCTTGAGACTTGTTTCTTTCCTGTGATAGAAGCGTGACCACAATACTCAGGCCGAACGGAGGGGTTTATGAGGTTCCGTTCTCCAATCGCAGTTTCTCTACTCTTCGCTCTTACGCTCTGCAGCCCCACCGTCCTATACGGCCAAGGTACCGACCTCGGAACTATTCGGGGAACGGTAACTGATCCCAGTGGGGCGCTCGTGGCGCAAGCTGCGGTGACAGTGACCGATACCTCAACCGGTGCCAGTCGCCTAACCAAGACCAATGGCGACGGTGCCTATGAGATGTTCGGGCTTAGATCCGGCACCTACACAGTAGGGGTACAAGCGGGCGGATTTGCTGATCAGAAGATCGATGGAGTCGTGGTAAATGGGAGCAGCATTGTCGCTGTCAATGTGGCGTTGCGGGTCTCAGGAGCCCAGCAAGCAGTCGAGGTGACTGCAAACGCACTTGCGATCAATACCGAAAACCCGACGATCGCCGACACAATTGATTCCGCCTCCGTCATCGATTTGCCCCGTGACTCGCGTGATGTGTATTCATTCCTCTATCTCAACCCCAATATTACGCAGGCTGACGCACCAGGGGACTTTAAGTTCAGTGGCTTCCAAAGCTACGGTGCGAGTTTCTCCCTCGATGGGCAGCGCTCGAGCGGCGGTATTTTCGGCGCCCAGACTGCAAGCGAACCTTCCTTGGAAGCTGTCGATCAGGTGAACGTATTGTCTGACAATTTCAGCGCTGAATACGCTGGTATTGCCAACATCCGGATCACGACGAAACGAGGCACAAACAAATTCCATGGATCCATGTTTTACAACAACGAGAACTCCGCGTTGGCGGCGATGACGGTTCAGGACCAGATCGGCAAGGCAAGCTTCGCGCCGTCGCCTTTGCAGACGAGGTATCCGAACCCTTCGTTCAACATTAACGACCTGGGCGGATCGCTGGGCGGCCCGGTGCCGAAGCTTGGTAAGACGTGGTTCTTTATGGCCTACGAGCGCGACTATAACGTTGCCCCCGTATATATCCAGGGGAACAAAGTCGCGCATCCTGACCTCTACACCGGCAATTTCACCGCGCTCGACCCCTCCGTCCTGCCGGACGTGCCGGCGGGTGTGACTCTAACGCCCCAAGAGCAAGCCTCAGATACGTACTTGGGCCAAGGTGCGCAGTTTACGCAAATTCCCTCGCGATTGCTCAATCCCACGGTTCAAAATCTCATCACGAAATATTTCCCGCGGATTGGGACAGCGGCGCCGATCGATGCTTTCAGTGGACAAATCCCCGGTACTTATCAGACTAGTCTGCCGGGGCGCGACACGCTGGACCTGGGGACCTTGCGCCTGGACCATGATTTCTCGGACAACGATCACGCCTACCTTGCCTACAACGCCTCCGTTGAATCAACTGCTACGACTCCAGTAGTCGTGCCTTACACCGGTCTCGGCCTCACCAAGAACTATCGCCAGAACCATACCTTGAATCTGTCCTATACGCGAGTCTTCCGGACAAATCTGGTCAACGAAGTCCGGGGCGGTTTCAACAAAGAGAACCTGATTCGGCACAGCAATACGACCCTCGATAGTTTTCTTTCAGGCATTGGCTACGACTCTTCTGACATAGCGGCCTATGGATCAGCGGTGGGTTCGTTTGCATTATCGACGTTTGGACATCCTGCGATCAGCTTCAGCAACGATTTTGCGACCCTTGGGAATGGCGGACGAAATACCTATCGGCCATTAAGCCAGGCCTTGGCAACCTTTGGGGACACGCTGACGTGGGTGAAAGGAAAACACAACTTTAAGTTCGGAGGTGACGCAGTTCGCAACTGGGCAATCGACGGTTTTGCTCTCAATCGCGGAAATCCCCGCGGCCTGATGACCTACAAATCACCTGCGGACTGTGCCAGCGGCAGTTGCAACGATAGTCCCACCGATCCGTTCGCCGACTTTCTGCTGGGTCTCCCTCCAACCACTGCAAGTTTTGTCTTGAAGGCACGACCGGCCATGACCGTCCATAACTGGGAACAAGGATATTTCGCACAGGACGATTGGAAACTGACCACACATGTGACATTGAATCTTGGACTGCGATGGGACCTGATCTCTCCATTTATCGAGGAAAACGATCTGATGGCGAACTTCGATCCGAAGCTAGTCAATCCGAATACCGGTCAAAAGGGAGTCTTTGTCATACCTTCGACACGGACGATTCCATTCCTCGACACTCGTATCACTGACTACGGTGTGCTCACGGCGGCGCAGACGCATCAGGGCATCGGACGGGGACTGATACGTCCCTACTATCATGATTTCGCGCCGCGAGTAGGTATCGCTTGGGGACTGGGAAATAAGTCCGTGATTCGTGGCGGCTATGGAATCTTCTATCCGACGTCGGCGGCCCAAGGCATTCGTGATCCGATTGCGACTAACCCTTTCAACCAGGGCGCTACTTACCTGAGCAACACGATTCCTAACGGTTGGCCTGGCTTCCAGCATGGCATCAGCCCAATGACTGGAGGCTCCATCAAAGGATTTGGGAACACTCCCACAGCAAACGCGGTGCCTGTCGATCTGCAGGATCCACGAATTCATCAGTACAACGTAACTTTCGAGCGCGAGATTGGCTGGAACAGTGTTGTGCGTGTTTCGTACTTAGGCACGCACATGGCCGGACTGATCGCCGGGCGCGACCTGAACGAACTTCCGCCCGGCAACAATGGGTTCGCCACCAGTAGTGGGGCGAATACCCCGGATGGGAGCGGAGACGGCGTTACGCCTTGCGATCCCATAAACACAGGGGATTGCGCGCTGTCCCCGGCGGATTTCGCCAGGTATCCATATCCGATCATCGGCGAAAATTTGCTGACCTACGGAAATTTCGCTTATGGCAATTCCAACGCTTTCCAGACTGAAGTGGAACGTCGCTACAAGAGTGGGTTGATGCTGCACCTTTCGTACACCTATTTGGACCAAAAGTCCACGATCGGCGACACGGCCAATTCAAGCCTCGGATCAGTGCCGTACAACATATTTAGTCCGAGCTCGGATTACGCCCTGGATGGTTTTGTGTCGAAGAATCGTTTTATTGCTTACGGGATTTATGACTTGCCAGTAGGCCGTGGGCGGAAATGGGGACAAGGGTTCTCGAGGTTTGCCGATGCCGTTTTGGGGGGTTGGCAAACGACGTTCCAGATGTTCGCAAAGTCGGGAACGGGCTATACGCCCTTTTGGCTCTGCGACGACTGCGATCCGGTTTTTCCGGGGAACGTGGGGTCGAGTTCGATGGATGCAGTTGGAGATTTTAACTTTCCAACCTTCCGGCCAAATATTGCAGGCCGCAACTTCTATACCGGCCAGGGTGGCAGTGGAGCGACGATCTGGAACTCGCAGGCGTTTACCGTACCATCGGTAGGTTCTGACTTCTTCAACGGTCCAGCAGTGGCGAAGCGTAACACGTTAGTAGGTCCGAGTCTGTGGGGCCTCAACCTTGGGGTGCACAAGAATTTCCGTGTTACGGAACGCGTGACTGCAAGTCTCGGAGCCGATTTCGATAACGTGCTTAATCATCCGCTGCTCGGCCCGGATCTTAACGACGGCGGAGGTGGAGGTACATTCGCCATGGTAGGAGATTTCTATCTACCCGACCCAGTGGCCGGGCCAGCGGGACAACAGCCCGTCTTGGTACCAATCACAAGCAATACTCCACCGGCGGGTCAGAGCTGTCCGATTTCGGGACCGAACTGCTACTACGAATACAATTCCAGCTTCGGCCAGTTGATCAAAGGCTACGACCAGGAGGGAGTCACATCGAGACGCCAGATTCGCCTACGGTTGCGGATTACTTTCTAAAAAGTCGGAGGCCGAGTTTGGCCTTGTTCCGAGCGAAACTTCGCACGAGGAGAATCTTAACGGCGATTGACTGAACTCACTGGAATCCGAAATCGCGCGAAGGCTTCGCCACTGAGTGCGCCCGTTGCTCTGCTGCTTCTTCTGTTTTGCTCGTTCTGTTGTGCGGCTCAGACGACCGTCATTCGACCCACCGAAATCGACGACATCCTGGTCAATCCCGGGATGGGTATCGAGACGTTCAATCGTTTTTCCGGGCAGGCACTGAACGAGGGAGTTACCTGGTCCGAAGTCGGGCCGGAATCGGCTCTTCCTGACGCTTCGCCTGGCACAGTAGATTTCCCCGGTTCGAGTGTCGCCTATCTACGCTGGTTCTGGTCCCAGCTTGAGCCGCAACCTGGCAAGTACCACTGGGAAATCATCGATAGCGCACTTGCCGAAGCACATCGTCATCATCAGCGGCTCGCCCTTCGCTTGATGCCCTATGACAACAAGCATCCGATGCCAGAATGGTATGTCCGCTCCGGCGCCCGCCGTGCGAACAAGCCCAGCGATAAGGACGGCGAAATCTGGTCTCCGGATGGGGCTGACCCGCTGTATATCAACTCATGGACTGGCATCGTGATGGAAATGGGCAAGCGCTACGATGGTCATCCAGATCTGGACCACATCGATATTTCGACTGTCGGTTATTGGGGAGAAGGCTGGGGACCGTATCTACCCGAGTGGTCCGTACAGCAACAGCTCATTGACGTTTATTTTCGAGCTTTCCCGCACACCTTGCTGCTGATGAACTTTGACGAGTTGCCTGCGCTGGTCTACGGCACAAAGAAAGGTGCCGGCTGGAGGCTGGACTGCTGGGGCGATATGGGACGGCCATCCAAGAATTTTGCGCACATGATCGATCTCTACCCGCAACAGGTCGCGCGCGGAAAGTTGCAAGATGTTTGGCGGACGGCGCCGGTATCGCTAGAGACTTGCGGCGTTCCGGAATCGTGGAAGCAGTGGGGCTTTTCTTTGAAACCCATTCTTGATCAGGCGCTACGCTGGCATGCGTCGACCATCAACATCAAATCGAGCCGGATCCCGCCGGAATGGAAACTTGCGTTTGATGAGTTCCAGAAACAGATTGGGTACCGCTTCTTGCTGAAAAAACTGGAATATCCCATGCGCGTCAGCCGCGGCTCGATGGCTCAAGTCAATATGTGGTGGTTCAACGCTGGGGTTGCTCCAGTGTACCGCGATTACGTATTGGCACTTGAAATCGGATCTGCCGTTATCCCGCTTGAGGCAGATATCCGACAATGGCTTCCCGGAGACTCTGTGTGGGAGAACACCATACCCGTCCCCCGGGACCTGAAACCTGGAAAATATCGTTTGCGAATAGCGCTGCTCGACCCCGCTAGCCACACGCCAGTGATTCAACTGGCAATTGCGGGACGTAAGAGCGATGGTTGGTACGACATGGGCGACATCATAGTGGACTAATAGTGGCTGATAACGCCGATCGGCCAGGGTGGCGAGGTGCGACTCATCATCGCGACCGACACTTCGAAACGCGATGATGATGTCGTCCTACTTGGTGCTGCCACAAGACGAGCCAAGCCATTTTCCAGAAAACGTGGTGTTCACGGTCATGGTGTGGCTACCACCGCTCGAGGTCATGTGGACTGAGCCTTTGACATTCTCTGGGCCGAGAGCCTCAACATTCATGGTGCCAGTCGATTTCACGTCGCCGTACTCGCAGGACATCTTAATTTCCGCTTTCGTCGCCGTAGAGGAAATTACAGTGGCCTTGCATTCCTTTTGATTGCTGAACGGCTGCTCTGCTAGCTTCTCTTTCGTTTCACATTGCTTGTTCGTGAAGGTCCTGGTTCTGGGAGCTGAGTTCGCGTTCATGCGGGCTTCCATCCTGGCGCGTTGATCGGGACTAAGTTGAGACAACATCTCCGAAGGAATTGGCATTTGCCCCGTGGTGGTGGAAGTTGTGGTGCTCTCCCACAATCCGGGTTTGACACTGAGAGGCTGAAACTTGCTTTGTGCCCATGCCATCGATGAAAGTAGCAGAACCCCCATCGCAATATGCTTCGCAATATTTTTCATAATATCCTCCTGTTTACAACCGATTCTGATTACCGTGCGCTACTCAGTGGCGAGTTCCGTCGCCACCAGTTACTGCCTCAGTACCAATGGGCCCAATAACCCAAACTTTCACTACGTATTCGGAAGACGTCATGCTGAAGCGGAAAACCGGAGGAACGAACGACGAACACGAATTGCTGCTCCACATGACCTTAAACCCATGCGCATCGAAGACCGTTTTCCAGCCGTCGAGGTCTTCAACTCGCGTCACATCACCCGGACAAATACCGGGATACCTCTGAATCTGCAAACTCTCCACGGTCCATCCTGATGGCAAAGCCGAGAAATCGTAATAGTCGGTCCCGGAACCGAATTGGTCGGTATCGGCACGAACGACAAGAGCAGAAGCCTTCACCGCGTCCCTGGGCACCTCCTCCCCAACGAGTGGAGGTGACAAAAATTCCAGCTGGCGGATGGGATGCAGCGACGCCATCGTTGCATCCAATTTGACCCAGGAGGCAGGAATCGTCTTCAGGACGGTGGCCGGACCCCGGACCGCCAGGAAACGACATCCAGAAAGTTCGAGCCGGAGACCGTCGGCTCGTTGCACGATCAACTTCACGGGCGAATCGTTAAACCCGGAGAATTTTGGATCGAGACGAGCGTTAATTTCCGTGTCGGACCATGCATCAGAAGCGTGGAGTCGAAGATGCATTGTGCTGGAGTCCGACTGGATCCAAACTTCTCCAGGCTTCGTGCCGAAACCACAGCCTTCGATCCGATAAAAGTTGTCGGGAGGCTGGGGCGTGAATACTGCCTCCGCGGCTCGGCCATTTACCAGTACGATTTCGGGCATTAGGCACGATGGCGAAAGCTGAGCCGCCATCAGAAACCCCTGGTTTTCCACCTCAGGGCTTCTCCAATGATTCGGCTGTGCTACCGTTTTCCGGCCGGGGTTTTCGTGCATCGAAATCTCATCATGGCGATTCGAAGGGGTGTCTCGATGCGAGCCGGGATGCGTGCGAAGGTATTCGCGCTGCTGTTCCACAATCGCCAGCAGTGAAGGGTCCCAACCATAAGCGCTAACTCGCGGGTTCCTGATTCGAGGTCCCAGCCTGGCACTGGCACCTGCCAACGCGCGCGTGCGGAGCCGGACGTATTCGGCAGCAGGTAAGTCTCTTGCAGTCACGGCCGAACGGCGGGTTATGTCCTTGCTGACGGAGGGTGTTTGGGCCCACAAGGATGGCTGCGCGGTTGAGTTCGCCGTGCCACATGCCAAGGCGCAAGCCGCCAGAATAATGAAAGCGAATTGGACGTTCTGCCTCAAGTTCTCCGAATGGGGGCGGTTAGAACTCCGCGCTCACGACTCGTGAATATACCGTTGACAGGGCGGGGTCAAAGGAACCGCGCATGATTCGTGTGTGACCTGTTAAGTTGCTGGTGCCGCAAGAATTACAAGACTTGCTGACGTGCCAACTCGTGCTATGATGCGGGGCAAGTTTGTAGACCCTTCATGGAACCCGGGGCTGCGTCCTCCAAAATTTACAGGTTCGGGTTGTTTGAGACGGACGTTGCCAAGGGCACGCTGACGCGAAACGGTATCCGCGTTAAGCTGCAGGACCAGCCTTTCCGCGTCCTTATTTTTCTGCTTGAGCGGCCGGGAGAAATCGTCACCCGCGACGAACTACGGCAACGACTTTGGCCGGAAGGCACTTACGTAGATTTCGACGGAAGCTTAAACGTCATCCTTAAGAAATTGCGTGCTGCGATCGACGATGATTCCGACAATCCACGGTTCATCGAGACGGTTCCTCGTCGCGGCTACCGGTTCATTGCACCGGTTTCGAGTGACCTCGCGGTGGCTCCGCCAAAAACACAGTCCACCTCGCCGCTTGACCTACCAGCCATAGAGGCTGCTCCGGTTGCAATAAAGGTTCCGCAGTCGCAGATTTTGCAGAGACCGTGGTATCGCCCCCCACTCATAACAGTCGCATTGTTATTGCTGGGACTCATTTCCGCGGGGATACTCAGGTACCACAAACCAGCGGCCTTGGCAGATTCGTCTCGCCCTGACGCGCCGGTCAACATTCGCAAGTCAGTGGCGATCCTGGGTTTTCACAGTCTGACGGGAAAGGCCGAAGACGTGTGGCTCGGAACCGCACTCTCGGAAATGCTGAGCACCGAACTCTCCGGCGGTGAAAAACTGCGCCTGGTTTCGGGAGAAGAAGTCGCTAACCTGCGAGTGGCTTCGCCGTGGTCGCAGACGGATACGTTGGATCAGAATACGACGTCGCGGATCGGCGACGCATTAAGTAGCGACATACTCGTTCTCGGTTCCTACACGACACTCGGCAACCGGGAGCACGGGCAGGTGCGAATCGACGTCCGCATGCAGGACGCGCGCACCGGCGAGATTTTGTCCGAGATCGCAGAAATCGGCAGCTCACAGGATTTGTTTCTTCAGGTGTCCCGTGTGGGAGCCAAACTGCGCGACCGTCTGGGCATTCCACGCCTGAGAGATAACGAAGAGGCGGGTGTCTTGGCATCACTGCCGATGGATCCCGATACCTCGCGTCTTTATGCATTAGGTATTGCCAAACTGCGGCAGTTCGATGCGCTCGCGGCCAAAGACCTTCTACAGCAGGCAACTCAACTCGATCCTAAGTTCGCACTCGGGCACGCGATGCTGGCGCGAGCTTGGTCGCAGCTGGGGTATGGGCAAAACTATCGAGAGGAAGCAAAGAAGGCTTTTGATCTGACCAAAGACCTGCCTCGCGCAGAGCACATGATTGTGGAGGGTGAGTACTACGCAAGCGTGGGCAATCAGGAACAGGCAGCATCGGTATATCACGCATTGTTCGAATTGTTTCCTGATGACGTCGATTACGGCTTGAGATTTTGCAACGCAGCTATCCTGAGCGGCAATGCCAGCCAGGCTCTCCAGGTTATTCATCAACTGCGATCGTTACCTGCTCCGGCGTCCGACGATCCACGGATTGACCTCACGGAATCGGCTGCGATTAAGGTCAATAAGCCTGCCTCATTGGCGCTGATCCGCAGCGCTGTCCGAAAGGCTTCCGCACAAGGCAAGATGCCGCTGTACGCACGGGCCAGAAGCGATGAGTGTATGACGCTACTCTACGGTGAGGCGCCGGAGAGCGGGGTGCCAGTCTGCGAAGATGCCTATAACCTTTTTCTATCGGAGGGCAACCGGGCGGGGGCAGCCGACACAATCCGGCTGATTGCCGATCGTCGTGGCACAGAGGGACGCTTCGAAGAAGCGATCGCTACCTATGAGCGCGCGCTCCTCATGTTGAAGGGATTGGGAGAGTATGCCAAAACCGGCGCAATACTGAACAATATGGCGATCGGCTACGCCAACGAAGGCAAACTCGACCGCGCTGCAGAATTGTACAAGGAAGCAAAAGCGGACTTTGAGCGGGGTGGAGACAAAGGTAATACTGCCACGGCTGTTACCAACATCGCCGACATCCTCTATCTGCAAGGAAATCTCCCCGCTGCGGAGAAGATGTACCAGCAGTCCCTCGAGCTCATTGCTGTGCTGGACAACGGTGAACCGGGTTATGCTCTGACCAGAATTGCTGACCTGGAACTAACGACAGGAAAACTGCAGCAGGCGAAGCTCCACGCCCAGCAGGCCATCGATTCCATGCGGCCTGTGGAGGGTGGATATCAGTACCTGAGCGGGGCCATCATCGAGCTGGGAGAGGTATTAATGACGGAGGGGGACTTCGCCGGTGCACGCTCCAAATTCGACGAGAGCATGGCAATGCGCCAAAAGATGGGGGCGGCTGATCTCGTAGCCGAAAATCAGGTGGAGTTTGCCGTATTGTCGATGGAAGAAGGTCATCCTGAAACTGCCGAGTCTCTGCTGCGAACGGCAATCACCGAATTTGAGAAAGAGAAGGTCGATCCGGACTCGACCGCAGCCTACACTGAACTGAGCCGCGCGTTGTTGATGCAAGGCAAGATTAATGACGCTCGTGCTGCCGCTGAGCGCGCCGTGCAACTTAGTGCCAGCAGTGCCGATCCCTCGTTGAAGCTGCCTGCGTCGATCCAGAAAGTTAGGGTGAATTTGGCGAGCGGAGGTGCAGCGAACTCCGCGAGTCAGGAACTACGTTCAGTGATTACCACAGCTCACAGGCTCGGTTACTACACGGTAGAGTGCGAAGGCCGACTGGCGCTCGGCGAAGCGGTGCTCAAGGCCAATGTCGCCTCTGGCCGGACACAACTTTCTGCCTTTGCCTCCGAGGCTCGCAGCCGTGGGTTCGAACTTGCCGGACGGCATGCCGACCAGCTAGTTGCCGCCTCTTCGAGCCTGGCCGAGGCTCAGAGAAATCCGCATTAATTCATTCCGAGCACCTGATTCAAGTCCTTTCTAAAGCCCACTCTCTTGGTCATCAGGCGACGTAAGTACCTCACTGCATTTCACTTATAAGGTCACGTCCGTTTCAGTTCCAGTTCCTTTGACCCATCCTGAGCCGCGTTGTATTTCTGCTCACGAGCCTGCTGGGGAGCGGCCATTTTGAGCATGTGGCAGCGCAGGCGCGTCAGGCCAATTCACCCAGAGAGGCCAGACGATTCATGGGCGGCGGTCGAGGATCAAAACAAATGAAACGGATCAGAGCAGTCTGTGTAGCGTTAACAGGAATAGCACTTCTATGCGGCGGAAACGTCGTTGGACAATCGGTCCCGGCGGCGGTCGGTGAACCGATTCGCAATATTACGGCTCCTGGGGCGCAACGTCCTGGGAATCCACCTTCGCAACCGCAAAGACAGTCACCTGCAGCGCGCGCGCCGCAGCCGATCCGGCAATCAACGGGTGCTGGCACGATCGAAGGCTTTGTCTACTGGGACGCGAGCCAAATTGCCCATAAGCCTGCCTCCAGTTGCCGTGGACTAGCGATCACCGTCAGTGTCGGAAGCAACTCGGGCGGACCGTTAACCGCGTATACACCGCTAGGTACTCTCAGCAATAACTTCAAATATGTCGGCCAGGTGAAGCAGTTCGTGGCCGGCGGAAAAGTGAATGCGTACGAAGTTTGCACGTTCGGATACGACAAGGTGCCTGTAGGACCGAACCTGCAAGTGAAGGTTTCGGTCATCGATCCCAATGCTTTCTCGCCATCGGCGTCGCCCCAGATCGCGATTCTGGGCCCGATCCAGATCGTGAACGGGCAATGCAACATGCTGCCGAGAATCACGAACCCCTCGGCCTCGGACCTGTTTGCACACTGGGGATCGTGCCAGAACATGGCCTTCGACGTGAACTTTGCGATGCAATCGCCGAGGGTTGCGAACGCGAGCGGCGTTGCGAGCATGCCTGTGATCTCGAGCACTCAAACGGGAATGCTTTCAGGATCGTCTCAGCAGGGCATGTTGGAGAGCGGCAGTAAGCAGAACGCACAATCCAAGCCAGGCTCTGGAGCCCTTTCCGGAAATCACCAGAGCGTTTCGATTCGAAACGGAGGAGCACAGAATCCAGCCGCCAAGGTTGAATTGAATCCGCAGCCGTTACCGCCGCGGGTGCAGATGGCAAATGCGGACGTGCTCAAGATGTTGAAAAGCCGAGTGCCGGAATCGGTCATTCTCTCGCAGATCGGGTCTTCCATTCACAAGTTTGACTTCTCGCCCACTGGTTGCCGGCAATTGCAGGACGCGCATGCAACCCGGCAAGTGCTCGACGCAATGGGCGACGGAAGCGTTCATCCATGTCTAGCGACACAGGGAAATGCAAAAAACTCTGCTCGCGCAAGTGTTCCGGTTGTACACCTTGCTGCGCCCACGGCGCTCAAGAAAGCCGCTAATCCGCGATTGGCGCAGCAAAACTCCGAAATTATTGCCGTACTCGAGAAACAACATCAGACGTCGCGGCAACAATTCTCTGACATAAAGCTCACGCGTCCTGCCAGCGCAACAGTCTCGATGGCTCGGGTTCCGGCTGCCAGCGGTTTCAAAGGCAGTGGATCACTGCAGGCCATCGGTACTGAGAAAACACAGAGCGCATCCGCGAACCCAAATACTTCCCTAATCCACGCGCCCTGGTTCAACAACATTGTGGTTACCTGCACGAATGACCCGACTCCCAGAATTCTGCAGGTGGGTGGAGGCGAGGCACACGGCGTCTTCACTCCCGAACCGAAGTACAACCTGTACACGATCACAGGATGCAGCTTCGGTCAGACACAAGGCACGGCGCACATCTTCGGTTCAAACGGCTTCAGCGCAAATCTGAGTATTGACTTCTGGGGTGAAAACGGAATTACCGCTCACCTTGACCCTGCTCTCGCGGGCGTAACCGATCAAGATAACGTCACGCTGGTGGTGGTTCTTTCGGGATCGCAACAGATTCAGAAGTCCGGATTCAAGTTCTATGCGACCCGCGGCATGCCCGGACCGGACGGAAGCGATCAGGAAGTTCCTCTCGCTTATGACTCAACGCCGCAATCGAACGTCACGCTTTACGACGCTTCGCCGATCGTGGCGGCATACAACCAGGTTCCCCAGAATGGAGCTTCGAAGTTTCCGTCGTTCTCATTTCAGGGAACGCCAGTATCTGGTTGGGTTTTTCGGTACGCATATGGCCACGACGATAGCGGCAGTAGCCTGCACCTCCAGACCAGTGATTCCTGTTTCATCAACGATGTTTCCTATTCCGGACCACGAGATGGCTCCAACGTTTGTGTGAACTACTTCCAGCGTTGGCAAAAACTAAGTATCGATACCTGGGACTTCAGCAGACTCGCTCCAGGATTTTTCATCAGCTCTTACCAGCTTTATTACGAAAACACTGATGCTGCCCAGTTGTGCGGCTCGTGGGACGATACCGCCAAACAAACCGGCCTTCTTGGCGGCTGGGATTTCAACCTAACTCCTCAAAATCAGATCACAGTAGTTTGGCCGGTGTATTGGTGCCGCGACGACGAAGCTACACCTTTCGATCGACAGAATCAGCAG
>DATFQQ010000331.1:0-14011 GCA_035264195.1 Candidatus Sulfotelmatobacter sp.
GCTCGAAAAGAATGCCTTGCATATCTGGCCACGCGGGAATTACATGCTCATCGCTCTCCCGAACATTGATGGAACTTTCGCGTGCATCCTCTTTCTTCCATTCGAAGGCGCAGACAGTTTCGCCACTCTGACAACGCACGCAGCCGTCCAGGAGTTCTTCCAGTCCCGGTTTCCTGATGCTTGTGCGCTCATGCCGAGCCTCACGGATAACTTTTCTGCGAATCCCACAGGAGCGATGGTGACGATCAAATGCTCGCCGTGGCATGTTGAGGAAAAGGCGTTACTGCTTGGCGACGCCGCACACGCGATCGTTCCTTTCTTTGGGCAGGGAATCAACTGTGGATTCGAAGACTGCACGGTGTTTTTGGAGCTGCTCGATCGCTACGGTCCGGATTGGAAACGCGTCTTCTCCGAGTTTGAGGAGGCGCGAAAAATCAATACGGATGCGATCGCCGACCTCGCCGTTGAGAACTTTGTCGAGATGAGAGACAAAGTGGCGGACGCGAAATTCTTGCTGCGGAAAAAGGTAGAGTTGGTGCTCGAGGCGAAGTACCCAAAACTCTTTGTTCCAAAGTATGCGATGGTGACTTTCCACCGCATTCCTTATTCCACGGCGCTTGAGCGCGGCCAGGTGCAAGACAGGATGTTATCGGAGTTGTGCGCGCGCCTTGATCGCGTCGAAGATCTCGATTGGAGCCGGGCCGAGCATTTGATTCGCCATGAACTCGCTCCATTGGAGTTATCTTGAGCACGATCAGCTATCAGCCGGGAGCAGAGTTCGCCCCTCAGATGGACGCCTCCGATCCGCTCGCTCATTATCGTGAGCGGTTCTACTTGCCAAAAGACAAGCGCGGAGTGGAATGCCTCTATCTTTGCGGACACTCCCTGGGCCTGCAGCCAAAATCGGTAAGATCTTATCTCGATCAGGAATTGAAAGATTGGGCGGAACTGGGCGTGGAAGGACATTTCCATGGAAAGAATCCGTGGATGCCTTACCACCGTTTGCTTAGGGATCAAACCGCTGAGCTCGTCGGGGCGAGTCCGTCAGAAGTTGTAGTCATGAATTCGCTGACGGTAAATTTGCATTTGATGATGGCGTCGTTCTACCGTCCCACGCCTCAGCGGTTCAAAATTCTCATCGAAAAGGGAGCTTTTCCCTCCGACCAATATGCAGTGAAGTCGCAAATCCGTTTTCACGGATTCGATCCGCAATCAGGGTTGCTTGAGTTGACGCCACGAGAAGGAGAATCCTCTGTCCGCGATGCAGACGTCGAAGCGTTCATTGATCGAGAGGGCGAATCGATTGCGCTGATTATGCTGGGCGGAGTGAACTATGCCACCGGCCAGATTTTTGACATGCCCGGCGTCACGCGGTTGGGACATCGAAAGGGCTGTGTCGTGGCATTCGATCTCGCACACGCCGCCGGAAATGTTCCTTTGCAATTGCACGATTGGAGCCCGGACTTCGCCGCCTGGTGCAGTTATAAATACTTGAATGGCGGCCCTGGCTGTGTCGCTGGATGTTTCGTGCACGAGCGCCATTCCCAAGCCTGGGACCTGCCTCGTTTTGCCGGTTGGTGGGGGCACGACGAGAAAACGCGTTTTCAAATGGGCCCGGACTTTCATCCCATGAGCGGCGCCGAAGGATGGCAGTTGAGTAATCCCCCTATATTTGGTCTGGCGCCCCTGCGTGCCTCAATGGAGATTTTCTCGGAAGCCGGAATGGAGCGACTAAGGGCGAAGAGTATTAGCCTGACCGGGTACATGGAATACTTGCTGCGTCAGCTGAAATCCGAGAAATTCTCCGTCATCACTCCGTGCGACCCAGCCCGCCGAGGCGCGCAACTTTCCATCCGATTGTCCAGCCACGGCCGTGACATTTGCGACAAACTGGCGGAAAAGGGCGTGATCGGCGACTGGCGCGAGCCCGACATCTTCCGCGTCGCCGCGGTTCCTCTATATAACTCCTACGCTGACGTTTACCGTTTCGTACAAACGTTCGCGGCCACGCTTGAGCAGTGAAATAACATCACTTTTGGCCTCAAGAGGTGATTACCTTAGTAACACGGTTGTTACTTCGCAAAAACATAAAATCTGGGCGTGGGGATCTCTACGTCCAAAAGCGGACGCAGGTGGACGCTCGCCATTTTGGCATTGGTGTGCGCGCACATTGTTGTGTCTGTGGTTGTTCCCCGCGGTTTCTTCTTAACTGCCTTCGGTGACATCCTTCAAAATTGTGTTCTCTTTGCTGCCGCTATTGCGTTTCTTGCGAACGTTCGCACCGACTCTGCAAAGCCTCGACTCTTCTGGGCATTGATGGGCCTGGGACTTGCGTTCTGGCTGGTATCGCAAGTGATGTGGACCTTCTTCGAGGTGGCTCTTCGTCACGAAGCGCCAAATCCGTTTGTGGGAGACGTAATCCTTTTTCTGCACGTGGTCCCAATGATGGCTGCTGTCGCGGTGCAGCCGCACCTGCAGCAGGATGGCCGCGGAAGCCGCGCGGGCTCTCTTGATTTCGCTCTCCTGATGACGTGGTGGTTGTTCCTCTACCTTTTTGTTGTAATCCCGTGGCAGTACGTGCACCTTTCTGAGTCCGCTTACGGGAGCAGTTTTGATCTGCTGTATTTCAGCGAAGAACTGGTACTCGCCGCTGGCCTGCTATTGGTTCGGAGGACAAGTCGTGGCGCGTGGCGCAGCATTTACCTTCAGTTGTTCGGCGCGACCGTCCTCTATTGCGGAGCCTCGCTGATCGCGAGCGAAGCGATCGACATGCACGTTTATTACACCGGTAGCTTGTATGACGTGCCCTTGCTCGCTTCCATGGCTTGGTTCGTGCGTATTGGCTTTTTGGGCCGTCAAGCGCAGCTCGAGGATACCGTTGACGATCCTCCCGCTCGGGGATTGGGGATATGGAAAGCACGCGTCGCTATGGCGTCAGTATTCGTTACGCCACTCATGTTGGCATGGGCACAGTTCGCCGAAAATGCTCCACACCGCGTGCGCACTTATCGATTGTTCCTGACAGTCGGTGTCATGCTGGTGATGGGCGTCTTGGTTTTTCTGAAGCAACACTTGCTCGATCAAGAACTGCTCAACCTGCTGCGACTCTCTCGCCAAAATCTTGACGAGATGTGCCGTTTGAAAGACGAACTCGAAAACAAAGAGCAGTCGCTGCGGTGGCACAGCCTGGAATTACAGAGAAAGAATCTCGAACTGCAAGAAATTTCCTTCACGGACGTGCTAACCGGTGTGTGGAACCGCCGCTACATGGACGAAATCCTGACGGCAGAGGCCGGCCAGGTCATGCGCAACTATGAGCGTGCCCGCGGCAGCGACATCCGTAAGCTGGACCACCGCGATCTTGTATTCATCATGGTGGACGTTGATTTCTTCAAGCAGGTGAACGATGTTCACGGCCATCCGGCCGGGGACCGTCTGCTTCAATTGGTGGCGCAGAGATTATCGACTGTGGTTCGCAAGTCAGACGTGCTGGTGCGATGGGGCGGGGAAGAGTTCCTGATCATGAGCCGGTCGACCGATCCATCCGGCACGCCGGCATTTTGCAGCCGGGTTCTGGAAGTGGTCGCAGCTGAACCGTTTGATTTAGGCCACGGAATCGTTGTCCATAAAACCTGCTCCGTGGGTTGGGCGGCATTTCCTTGGTGTCGCGGTGTTTACGAGGCGATTTGTGCTGAGGAATCGATTGCTCTTGCGGACACCGCTCTCTATCGCGCTAAGGCGCGTGGACGAAACCAGGGTATCGGGATTGTCCCTGGCGAAGAGGCGATACTTCGGCCTGAAGCGATCGATCTGCACTCGCTGCGCGACGAGCAGTGTCCGTTGGTTCAGACGATTGAAACCGCTTGCCCTGTTTTGAAATGGACAGCGGCTGCGGGATCTGGCGAGTATAGCGGAAGCTGACAATTCCAATTTAGCCGTTTACGCTTGTGATGCGCAGGTTACTCAAGAGCGCACCTTGACCAGAGCGATACGCGTTGAATACATTGAAAAGCCGGCATGAATATTAATCGAGGTTAAATCCCTAATGAAACCTAATTCGCGCAAGACTGGCCTTCGTCAGAAGGCCCAACTGATGTCTTCTTCTGAAATTGAAAGAACCCTGGTACGTCTCGCTTATGAAATCGTAGAAAAGAACGGTGGGGTAGATGGATTGGGCTTGGTGGGCATTCGCCGGCGCGGCGTGCCCATTGCCGAGAGATTGGGGAAAATCATCACCCGCATCGAAAATGCCAAGGTTCCAGTCGGCACGCTCGACATCACCTTTTACAGAGATGACTTGTCGACGTTAGGTGAGAAGCCTGTTGTGCAGGAAAAAGAAATTGGTTTCGAGATCGAGGAAAAGAATATCGTATTGGTGGACGACGTTCTCTTCACTGGACGCACCACTCGGGCCGCTCTCGACGCGTTGTTTTCTCATGGCCGACCGCGGCGCGTGCAACTCTGTGTGCTGATCGATCGCGGACACCGTGAGATCCCAGTGGAAGCAACCTTCGTCGGACGCCATGTGCAGACCACGATGAATGAGGTGATCGAGGTGAAGTTGACCGAGATTGATGATGCGGAGAAGGTTCTGCTGATGGAAAAATAGTTCGCAAAGCGAGCGAAAGAAGAGACGGTGGCCGAGGCCACCGTCTTTTCTCTGTTCAGAAAGTTATGCGACCTTGGTGCAGACGGCTTTCGTTTGCGTGTACAGATTCAAGACATCGTGGCCCATCTCGCGGCCCCACCCGGACTGCTTGTATCCGCCGAACGGCAGAGCTGCATCGAAGATGTTGTAGCAGTTGATCCAGACCGTTCCGGCCCGTAGCTGCTCAGCCATGCGATGCGCCTTGCTGACGTCGCGCGTCCACACGGCAGCGGCAAGACCGTAATCACTGTTGTTGGCACGGGGAACGATCTCCTCCGGATCGGTGAATGGCATTGCCGTGACCACTGGCCCGAAGATCTCCTCCCGCACAACCTTCATTTGTTCTTGCGTGTCCACAAGAACTGTGGGCTCGACGAAGTATCCGCGATCACTCGCCTTATGGCCGCCGACAACGGCTTTCGCGCCCTCGGAGAATCCTGCTTCCAGATACCCGCAAACGCGATTCAGTTGCTCTTCGGAGACTAGCGGTCCCATTTGTGTATCGGGTTCGAGGCCTGAGCCAACTTTGATCTTCTTGGCTTGTTCAGCAACGCCCTCGACAACCTGGTCATAAATCGATTTCTCGACATACAGGCGCGATCCGGCGCAGCAGCACTGGCCGTGGTTGAAGAAGATCGCACTGGCCGAGCCCGGTATCGCCGTTTCAAGATCAGCATCTTTGAAGACGACGTTCGGAGATTTTCCGCCCAGTTCCAGAGAAACCTTCTTCAGATTGCCCGCGGCAGCGTGCACAATCAGTTTGCCTACTTCGGTCGATCCGGTAAAAGCCACCTTGTCGACATCCGGATGTGCAGCCAGGGCCGCTCCCGCAGTCTCACCGTAGCCAGGAACGATATTGACGACACCGTCCGGGAAGCCAGCCTCGGCAACCAACTCACCAAGGCGCAGGGCCGAGAGTGGAGTCTGCTCAGCCGGTTTAAGTACGACCGTGCATCCTGTCGCGAGTGCAGGCCCGAGTTTCCAGGCCGCCATCAGAAGAGGGAAGTTCCACGGAATTATTTGTCCAACAACGCCGACTGGCTCACGCAGGGTATACGCGAGATATTTTGCGCCCGGTGTGTAGGGAACGGAGATCGGAATCGTGTTGCCTTCGATCTTGGTAGCCCATCCTGCCATGTAGCGCAGTAAATCCACCGCAAGCGGAACATCAGCTGCTTTTGCAATCGCCAACGGCTTACCGTTGTCCAGACTCTCGAGGTAACCGAACTCCTCGGTATGTTGTTCAAGTAGATCCGCGAGTTTCCAGATGAGACGCCCGCGTTCTGAAGCTGTCATACGACGCCACGGGCCATTCTCGAAAGCCTGGCGTGCTGCTTTTACGGCACGATCAATGTCTTCACGATCGCCTTCTGAGACTTGCGCTAGAACTTCGCCGGAAGCGGGGTTATAACTGGGGAAAGTTTTGCCGGACGCGGCATTGACCCATCGTCCGTTAATCAACATTTGTCGTGGTTTATCGATGAACTCCGCGACTTGCGGGTGGATTTGCGGAGAAACTGCGATGCCCATATATCCCTCCTTGGTCAACGTAGACTTGCAAGGCAGAAATGAAGCCGGGCGAAATTAAGATTGAGACTCCGGGTATGCTAGTCCCGGTCGGGGAGAAAAATCAATCCTGCCGATTACTCGCCATACGGGACCCAGATGTTCTTGACCTGAGTGGCATGTTCGAGGAACCAGCGACCTTCGGCGACCTTGGGATTAAACCAGTCGATGGTTTTTCCTTCGTTGGTCCAGACCTGCTTCAGATTTCCGATTGACATTGCCTTTGCACTGGCGACGGTCGCATCGTCGCCATAGACCCAGATGCCGTCGATGTCGTCGTGCTCGGCGAGCGTCTTAAGCAGTTGCGAGACGTAGCCCGTAACGATGTTGACCGCTCCTCCAGGCAGATCGCTGGTGTCGAAGATCTGATAGATGTCGCCGGTGATCAGCGGATATTTTTCAGATGGAACCGCTACCACGGCGTTTCCCATCGCCAGCAGTGGCATCACGAGCGAAAGGAATCCCAGCAGGGGAACCTCCGAGGGGCAGATTACGCCGACTGTCCCAATCGGCTCGTTCATCGCAATGGCAATGTTGCGGAATGGCGGATTGTGTACTGCGCCGTCAAATTTGTCGGCCCAGGCGGCGTACGAGAAGATCCGCTCGATGCCGAGGTCAATCTCTCTGGTGGCTTGCTCCTCACCGACAACAGCCGCCAGTCGATGGATGGTTTCGCTCCTTCGTAGAGATAAATTCTCCGCGCAGTAATAAAGCACCTGAGCGCGATTGTGCGCCGTCGTTTTTCCCCAACCCTCTGCCTTTCGGGCTGCCTCTACAGCGTTGCGAATGTCTTTCCGATTCCCAAGCGGTGCTTCACCGAGAAGACTGCCGTCCGCAGCGCGTACCGGAAAGCTGTAACCGGAATCGGGACGCGCTTGTTTGCCCCCAATGTAAAGTTTGACCGTCCGGTCAACGGATGGCGTGCGGGCCTCTGCTAAGTGCTCCGACTCATCTACGGCCTCGGTTTTCGCGACCAACAACTTCGGAGCGTGCTTCAACCATTTCGGCTCCATGTACTCCAGCAATCCCTCTCTTCCGCCTTCACGGCCGTATCCGCTCTCGCGATATCCCCCGAATCCGCACGCAGCATCAAATAAATTCGTGCAGTTGACCCAAACTACTCCGGCCTTTAGTTGGGCGGCGACGTGCAGCGCGACGTTGACGTTTTCACTCCACACGCAAGACGCTAACCCGTACACGGTATTGTTTGCGAGTTCCACAGCTTCCCGCGGAGTGCGGAAAGTCATCGCAGCCAATACGGGTCCAAAGATTTCCTGCTGTGCAACGATGGAAGTCGGGTGCACGTTGCTCAGAAGCGTAGGCGGAAAATAGAAACCGCGAGCAGGCAAGGCGACGTTGGGCTGCCAGCAACTCGCACCCTCTGCTACGCCTTGCTCCACCATATGTTGAATGCGATCGAGTTGGACACGCGCCACGATCGCGCCGATGTCGATCGCTTTGTCGAGCGGCGCGCCGATGCGCAAGGTACTCATGCGGTCTCGGATCTTTGAGATGAGAGGCTCGGCGATGCTTTCCTGCATCAGCAAACGCGACCCAGCGCAACATACCTGGCCCTGGTTGAACCAGATGCCATCCACGAGACCTTCGACAGCGCTGTCGAGGTCCGCGTCCTCGAAAATGATGAAGGGAGATTTGCCGCCGAGTTCGAGCGAGAGTCGCTTGTGACTCGCAGCCGTTGCGCCGCGAATTGCGCGTCCAACTTCGGTAGATCCTGTAAAGGCAATTTTGTCGATGTCAGGATGCTTCACCAGCGCCTCGCCGGTTGAGCCATCCCCAGTGACAATGTTGACGACACCGGCCGGCAGTCCGGCCTCCTGGCAGAGTTCCGCGAATAGCAACGCCGTCAGCGGAGTGAATTCGGCAGGCTTGAGCACGACTGTATTGCCCGTAGCTAGTGCGGGAGCGATTTTCCAGGCCAGCATCAACAGCGGGAAATTCCACGGAATGATCTGCCCGACGACGCCGCACGGTTCGTGCTCAGGAAACTCCTGCGGCAAAATCTGGGCCCAGCCCGCATGGTAGTAAAAGTGACGCGCGACCAGCGGAATGTCGATGTCGCGGCTCTCGCGGATCGGCTTGCCGTTGTCCATCGTTTCAAGCACTGCGAGCAGCCGCGAATGCTTTTGCACGAGCCGGGCGAGCGCGTAGAGATAACGGGCGCGAGCGTGCGGAGTCAGACTGCGCCACTTGTCAGAGGCAGCACGAGCAGCCTTGACTGCAGCGTCGATGTCACCGGCGCTTCCTTGGGCAACGTCGGCCAACTTCTCTCCATTCGACGGATCGAATGTGTCGAAATACTCTCCGCGCTCCGGTGCCTTCCAGACTCCGCCAATGAAAAGATCAAACCGGCGATGCTGCCGCTCCAGCCAGGAGATAGCTTCTTTCGGGTCTTCCGGAGCTGGTCCGTACTCCATGCTGACGAACTTTTCGGCTATGCTCATTCGTCCTCAAATAGTAACGTCGTCGAAGACATGCTTAAGCAATGGGATGACGATATTCGGCAGAGTACCGTCCTGTTGCGTAATGTTCGAGCTGCCGCTCGATATCCCCTAACAGCCCGCTGGCGCCGAAGCGAAACATCTCTGCCCGCAACCATGACGAACCAAGTTCTTCTTTCATCATTGCGAGCCAATCAAGGGACTGTTTCGCCGTGCGGATACCGCCTGCAGGTTTGAATCCGACCGCCATTCCAGTTTGCTGCGCATACTCCCGGATCGCGCGCACCATCACGAGGCCTACCGGCAGAGTCGCGTTCGTTGGTTCCTTCCCGGTCGAAGTCTTGATGAAATCCGCGCCGGCCATCATCGCAACGCAGCTTGCGCGCGCCACATTGCGCAGCGTCAGCAAATCACCCGTTCCGAGGATGACTTTCATGTGAGTCGAGCCGCACGCTTGCTTGAACGCGGCAATCTCATCGTACAGCGCTTGCCAGCGGCCGCCGAAAACGTGTGCGCGGGTGATAACAACGTCGATCTCGTGTGCGCCCGCTTCAACCGATCGGCGAATTTCCGCGACACGCTCCGCCAGCGGAGACAGCCCAGCCGGGAATCCCGTGGAGACCGCAGCAACGTGAATCCCGCTTCCTTCCAGCGCGCTGAGCGCGACTTCGATAAATGTGTGATAGACACAAAGCGCAGCAACCTTGACGCGTAGGTCGGAAATCCCGAGTTTCTGGGCCAACTCCTGCTGGATCGGTTGTTTCGCCTTCGCGCAGAGCCGGCGCACACGCTCGTCCGTGTCATCTCCAGAGAGGGTGGTCAGGTCCATACATGAGATCGCGCGCAAAAGCCAGGCCGCCTGCCATTCTTTCTTTGCCGTGCGTCGAGCCACTTGCGACTGGGCTCGGCGTTCGACGGCACTGGTATTAACGCGAACTTCCTCAACCCACTTTAGATCGAGTGGGATTCCGGCGTTGGGCAGAAGTAGACGGCCGCTCAGCGATGCGATCGCCGTAGAAATATAAGAATCGCCGGTTGAGATTTGGCCGGAGTCTAGCGGCCGATTTGAGGAACGACGATCACCAGACATGTGTCCTTCTGCAATGATTGCACCCAATCGAGCGGCAATAGCTTGTGTTGCATTGTACGGCACCTAGACGCTCAACGCGAGTTCGACACAGTGGTTTACAATGGCGCACGATTCCGCGAGGTTTGCTGGATCATCAACCCATGTCGAGGAAACTTTGACCGTAATTAGGAAGAAGCCGAATGCCGGTGTTCGGGAGAAACTCCAGCATGCGGCAAACAAGGTGATGAAGAATGCACACGCTCCGTACTCAAATTTCCACGTCGGAGCAGCCATTCTTCTAACTAACGGGAAGATCTTCACCGGATGCAACGTGGAAAACGCGTCATATGGAATGACGAACTGCGCCGAGAGAACCGCGATCTTCTCCGCGGTGGCAGAGTTGGGTCCAAAGATAGAAATCGAAGCCGTTGCCGTCACGAATGACAAGGGGGCACCGTGTTCGCCGTGCGGAGCGTGCCGCCAAGTGATTTTCGAATTCGGTCCCAACGCGACAATCTATTTCCAGAGCGCCGTCGGACCAAAACATGCCCACATCACCGAACTTCTCCCGGAAGGATTTCGCCTCAAGTGAGCCAGCTGAGTTCCGCAACCCAGAATTTTCGCGCCATCGATGTCATCCGCAAGAAGAGGGATGGCTTCGAGTTGACGCGGCAAGAAATTGAAGCACTGGTCAGCGCATACACGCGAGGCGACATCCCCGACTATCAAGTCTCGGCTTGGTTGATGGCGGTTGTCCTAAAAGGCATGACCCGCCCCGAAACCGCGGCGCTGACGGACGCAATGCTGCGCTCGGGTGAAGTGTTGGATCTTTCGTCTTTGCCCGCGAAGAAGGTCGACAAACACTCAACCGGCGGCGTAGGTGACAAAACCTCACTTGTGCTGGCGCCCCTCGCCGCTGCGGCTGGAGTAGCCGTTCCGATGATCAGTGGCCGCGGCCTGGGCCACACTGGAGGAACTCTCGACAAACTCGAAGCCATTCCAGGTTTCAACGTGAATCTTTCCGTGACCGACTTCCGCCGGGTTCTTGAGACTTGCGGATGCGCGATGATCGGCCAAACCGCGGAGATCGCTCCCGCCGACCGCAAGCTGTACGCTTTGCGCGACGTTACCGGTACAGTCGAGAGTCCTTATCTGATTTGTGCTTCGATCATGAGTAAAAAGCTGGCGGAAGGGATCGACGCCCTCGTTCTCGATGTGAAGACCGGCTCGGGCGCCTTCATGAAAAACGAAAAGGACGCCGCTTTTCTCGCGGAACTCATGGTTGAAACGGGAGAGCGCATGGGGAAGCAGGTTGTCGCCCTGATCACCGACATGGACCAACCGCTGGGCAATATGATTGGTAACGCTCTGGAAGTCGTCGAGGTTATCGAAGTTTTGCGTGGGGGCGGCCCGGAAGATTTGCGCGAGCTGTGCTTGCATTTGGCCGGGTGGATGCTTTATCTCGGAGGCGCTTCGAAAACGGTGGAGGCAGGCAAGCAGACCAGTGCGCAGCTGATTTCCTCCGGCGAAGCGTTCGCGCGATTTCGCCAGATGGTGGAATTGCAAGGTGGAGATCCCCTCGCGATCGACGATCCCAACAAACTTCCAAAGGCGCAGCGCACGGTCAAAGTATTCGCCGCGCAGGCAGGCTACATCGCATCCATGCAGTGCGAGCAGATCGGGACGGCGTGCGTGATTCTCGGTGGAGGACGCGAACGCAAGGAAGATTCTGTTGATCCCGCGGTTGGAATCGTCCTGCACAAGAAGGTTGGCGATCGGGTAGATGAAGGCGAGGCGCTCGCCACGATCCATTACAACGATGGGGCACGAGCTGAGCGTGCGAAGCTCCTCATTATGCAGAGTTGTGAAATCGCAGAGAAGCCGGATTCGCATAAACGGCCATTGATCCACAGAGTCATCGGCCAGTAGGGGGAAGGCGGATGGGGCGTTTCACAGGAATTCTGGGACTAATCACGCTGATCGGTCTGGCTTACGTGTTCTCAACGAACCGCCGGGCCATTCGATTGAAGACCGTAGCCTGGGGCCTCGGACTCCAGTTCCTTTTCGCCATCTTTGTGTTGCGAATCGACGCCGGCCGACGGGTTTTTCAAAAGGCCGGAGACGGAGTCACGAAGCTCCTGAGCTACGCATACGCGGGATCGCATTTCGTCTTTGGCGACCTGGCGAAGCCCGGCTCGCAACTCGGATATTTCGCATTCGGCGTCCTGCCGACCGTCATCTTTATCGCCGCATTCTTTGCGGTGCTCTATCACTTCGGCATTATGCAAATCATTATCAGAATCTTCGCCTGGGTGATGACGCGAGTCATGGGAGCCAGCGGAGCTGAGTCGCTCAACGTTGCCGCCAGCATCTTTATGGGACAAACAGAAGCTCCCTTGACCATTCGTCCGTTTCTCCCAGATCTCACTCGGTCTGAGTTGATGACCGTCATGACCAGCGGTATGGCCCACGTTTCCGGAGGAATTATGGCGGCGTATATCGCATTCGGAATCGATCCCAAGCATTTGCTGAGTGCCGTCATCATGACCGCCCCGGGCACGCTTTTGATGGCGAAGATGCTCGTACCTGAGACCGAGGAGGCGAAGACTGCCGGTAAAGTCGTGATGAGTGCGGAAGAAGAGAAGACGGAGAAGGAAGAAAATCTGCTCGGCGCGATCGCGCGCGGCACCACTGATGGTCTCTATCTCGCGCTGAATATCGCGGCCATGCTGATTTCTTTTCTCGCGCTCATTGCGCTGACGAATGGAATTTTCGGCGGCATTCACAGTCATGCAGGCTGGTTTCCGCAGAGCCTGGAGCAGGTATTCGGCTACATCTTCGCGCCGGTTGCTTGGGTCATTGGAATTCCGGCGCACGATTGTTTGCAGGTCGGAAACTTGCTGGGTACGCGCATGGTACTGAATGAGCTGGTTGCTTTTTCTGTCTTGGGGCAAACCAAGGCTCTCCTCGATCCACGCTCGGTAACGATCGCCACGTTTGCATTGTGCGGATTTGCAAATCTGAGTTCCATCGGAATTCAAATCGGAGGCATCGGTGCTCTGGCACCCAACAAGCGCGGCGAGCTGGCAAAACTGGGGTTTCGGGCGATGCTCGCCGGCACCATGGCCAATCTCATGTCGGCATCGATTGCGGGCATGCTGCTATAAGAGTCAGTTCCGATCAACTCGAACAAGGACCTTTTCCGTGACTCAATTCACAAAATTCAGCTCGTCTTTATTGACTTCTTTCTTCTTTCTGCTGACCGCCGCGGCCCAAACTCCACGCCGCGTCATTATCGATACAGATCCGGGCGTCGACGATGCCATGGCAATTCTGTTAGCCCTAAACTCGCCGGAACTGAAGGTCGAGGCGCTCACGGTCGTTCCCGGCAACGTAGAAGCATGGCAGGGACTGGAAAATGCGTTGAAGATAGTTGCGCTCGCGAATCGTTGCGATCTGCCCGTTGCTGCAGGAGCGCAACATCCGCTGAATCAAAAGTTGATCACCGCGCAATTCTGGCACGGGAAGAATGGACTCGCCGGCGTAGAGCTACCAGCGGGGAAGTGCAAGGCCGATCCGCGCTTCGGGCCCGATCTGATCATTGAGCTAGCGCACAAGTACCCGCACGAAATTACGTTGATCCCGGTGGGCCCTCTGACCAACATTGCACTCGCGGTGTCGAAGGATCCTTCGATTGTTCCGCTCGTGAAAGACATCGTAATCATGGGCGGATCTGTCAGCGGAGGGAATGTGGATGGAGCAGCCGAGGCAAACATCTACGGCGATCCCGAGGCTGCCTCGATTGTCTTCAACGCGGGATGGATGGTCACAATGATCGGATCCGATGTTGGCGAACGAACGTTGATCACGCGCAAGTACCTTTCCGATTTGCAGGCGCTCCGTGGCCCGGAAAGCGACTTTGTTGCGAAACTGGCGGGCTTCTATCTCACCCGCTCTGAGAACAGTGGATATCAAGGAGCGGCGATGTACGATCCCCTCGCCGTCGCAACCGTCATCGACCCGACTCTGGTGTCGCTCAAAGACATGCATGTGGACATCGAAACCAAAGGCGAGTTTACCCGCGGTGAAACCGTGGCGAACCGCATGGGCTCAAACGAGAACAATGTTCTGCATGGAGATCACTACGAGATCGAGGGTGTGATCGAGCTCAAGCCGAACGCCCGCGTCTGCTTGGCTTCCGATGCGGATCGATTTCTAAAACTATTCATCGGCAGGATCAAAGGAAAATAGTTTTTCGATGGAGCGTGG
>DATFQQ010000332.1:0-13090 GCA_035264195.1 Candidatus Sulfotelmatobacter sp.
ATTTTCTTCTGAAGTTTGCGCGCGATCGGCGGTCGTATCTGCGCTGGTTGTCCGAAGCAAAAAAGCTTTTCGGTGTTTCTCCGTACTTAACTACATCGTAACCTGCAATGACATTCACCTTTTGATCAAAGATACTGGTTCAAACGTCATCGCAGATAGCATGCAATTAATCGCTGGCCGCACCGGCCAAGAATACAATCAGCGGAAAGCGCGTCACGGCGCATTCTGGGAGGACCGGTACCATGCCACTGCAATCGAAGCTGACGAGCATCTGCAGCGCTGCCTTGTCTACATCGATCTGAACATGGTTCGCGCTAGGGTCGTTAGCCATCCATCTAATTGGGCACACAGTGGCTATTGGGAAATCCAGAATCCGCCAAAGCGGTACGCAATTATTGATCTCCCTGAGTTGAGTTCATTGTGTGGGTTCAATGGCGTTACGGATTTTCAACAAGCGCATCGGAAGTGGGTAACTGCGGCTCTCAGCGAAAGCGTGGTGAGAGAAGGAAACTGGTCGGAGGCGATTGCGGTCGGCAATTTCAATTTTGTTGAGAAGGTGAAGAGCGAACTCGGATCGAAAGCAGCACACCGCGAGGTCACGCAATTGGAATGCACCTATGTGCTTCGTGAGGACGGTGAGGCTTACGGGCGCAATTTTGGCGGCAAAAATGAGCCTCTAAGCTTAGAAAACACGCGATTTTGGAACGAATTTTCCAGAACTACGGCAACTTAGCTTGGTCCGACCCCAGACCCCGCGACTGTAGTTAACGCCTGCCGCCGTCACTTCGATCAACACATCCCCACTATGAGGTGATGGCTGGGGAACGTCGACGTATTCCAAGACGTCCGCGCCGCCGAATCGAGCAAACTGCACTGCTTTCATGGAATTACTCATTTGAACAAGCTCTTGCCAATTGGATTGACACTAATGGGCTGCGGGATCGGGTGGAACCGGAATGGGGATATCGGTAGTCATCTTCCACCCCTGCGGGGTCTTGATCCAGAGCAATACCATCACAAAGGGCTTCGGAACGGGGTTTTGGCCGCCATAAGCCACCGTGATTTGAACGGGAGCATAGGTTTCTGCAATCCCGGGCATTATAAAGACGACCTTCTCTTCGTCGTAGATCGGCTCGATCCGAAATGGTTGTTGATACATATCATGTAGGTGTTGCATGACATCGTTGATACCCCAGTACCCGTGCCAACCAACGGGCGCCTTCGCAACAAAGAGCGTGGAAGGTGAGTTCCAGACCAGCTCTCGCACGGCAGGCAGATCGTGCTTGTTTTCCGCATCGACCAATTTTTTGTAGATGTCTCTGACTTCTTGCTCTTGGTCTCCGGCCGCACGGATTAATTTGGTCGTGAACAACAGCAGGGTGGAGAAGAATGCGAGTGCGATGCACGCTTTACATATTTTGTTCATGCGCGACTCCGTTGCCGAATGCAGATTTTTTATACATGTAGCTGTTTTACCGAAGTGAGAATGCCCCGAAGACTTCATCCAGCTTCAGTCTTCCTTCGATATTCCAGCCCATTTTCATGTCGAACACATCGTGCGCTGAGATCTTTTTCCTTTTTCAACCCTTGGAAATTTAGTGAGGTTGGTTGTCGTACCAGTTGGTCAGATATTTGGCGATGCGGTCCCGGAATTCTTGTGTCGCGTAACTCTCCGCTTGGCGAGTCGCGTCGGATTCAAGAATTGCTTGGAGTTCACTTCGCTTGGTCCGAAGCGCCAGAATCAGTGGCGGCACGACTTCCCCCACGTTGGCGGCAATCTGGCGCGCTATCTTCAGCGCTTCCTCATGCACCGTGCCCCTCGGAGCGCTTTTCGCCACCAGGCTGCATTCCGCGGCTTCACGTCCAGAAAATCGCGCGCCCGCAACCATCAAGAGGGCCGCCCGTTGGGCGCCCACTAGCTTTGGAACCAGGTAAGACATCGCCATGCCTGGATACAATCCAATACCTGCAAAAGTGATTTGGAAATTGGCGGTCTCGTCGGCAATGGAAATATCGCTGGCGCAAGCGAAGATTGGCGCAACACCAATACAATCTCCTTCAATCGCCGCGATGACGGGAACCGGAACATCCAACAGTGTGAGCCAGCGGTCGTAGAAACTCAGCATGAAATTGTGGCGTGCTTCGGCAGTCATGCTTGGGTCGGCGAGCCGGCTCAGCATTTCCCGATGGCCTCCAACCGAGAAGTTCTTTCCAGCTCCCCGGACGATTGCCGCGCGCAACTTTTCGTGTTCTTTGAGTTGCTTCACGGTGGCGGAGAATGCATCGCCCATTTCCGGGCTCATCGGATTGCCAAGCTTTGGATCGTTCAGCGTGATAATGGCAATGGCGCCAGCATCGACGAATGCCAATCGGACTTTGGCGTCCGCGGTAGATTCGCTTGTGACTGTTTTATCAATGGACTCATGAACTCTTGCCATATGTTCTCCCAAAAGTACTCTATTCTCAGGAACGGCCTTTACAGAGCACTCTCGTAGTTGCGCAGCCAGTCCGTGTGCCCCCCTATGCCCCAATCAGCGATTTGGAGTTCGACGATAGTGACCCACACCCGATCGGCATCTTCCGAGAAGTGGGACTTGCCCTCGGACTGCATGATGATCTTGGTGAAATCGCTGATGAGGTGCTGCTTGGTCAGCGTGTCGAAACGACCCGCGGGCAGGCGCACCTCAATAAAATAGAAGGGATCTTTGTGACGAGGACTTCCGCCGTTGTAATCGGAGTCCTCATCTACCAAATAAACCCAGCCCTTCATCTTCTTGCGAGCCTCAGGTGTGTCTGGAATTTTCTCCCAAAACATGAGCGCATCGGTCAGCTTTGCCATCACGGCGTGCTGCATTTCTTGTGTAAATGTCCCGCGTCTTACCGTCATATTGATCCAGGGCATGGCTTCTCCTCACTTCGCGTCACGCTCGTCGTTCGCGATGCATCCACTTTCGTATGTATTGCGCGCAATGAACGATCTTCACGTCCTCCGCCTTACACTCTCCCAAGAACCGAACCACATCCACGTTCACGAGCGTCACTTCTTTCAGGTCCAAAACCAATTGCGTTCCATTCTTTTGGAGTTGCTTCTTCAATTCCCCGATATGCTCCGATTGAAAGCGACCAATCAAGCGGATCGTGGTCTTACCGCCGTGCGAGTCCTTTTCAATCCTCACTGTTCATTCGGCTCGATCCACGCGTCTGCATCTCAGGTAAAGCAAATAGACTGCCAAGAACAACTCATTAAATAAACTGAAGTTACGTCACAGAAAGATTGCTGACTTTTCAGAAATCCTGATCCTTCAGCAAAATGAGCTAGGATCATAGCTGCCGCTCTTTTGTAATGGGAGGGAACAAATGAGGACAGAGCTCGTGCGTATTGAATGCAAAAAAGTGAGTGCGAAGTTAGGCTACGCCTTGCTTCGAGGACCGGACTTTGAACCGCCGCTTGTCTATGCCGAGGCTTCTGATCTTTGATTCAAGGGTTTGGTGGGGTATTCCGAGCTTTGCAGCCGCGCCTCGCGGACCTGAAACCCGGCCCTGGCACTCCGTCAATGCTGCTTCGATCGCTTTTCTTTCACGAAAGGCGAACTCTTCTTTATCCTTAGCTAGAATGCCGGCAGGAAAACCCACCGGTCCATGCGGTTGGTTCGATTTCCGCTGCAGCCATGTCTCGTCGACTGAGAACGCTTCTTCATCGCACAGGATCACGGCACGCTCAATGACGTTCTGCAGTTCGCGGATGTTCCCTGGCCAATCATAGGCTTGAAAAAGATCTAGCGTCTTCTTCCTTATGTGGCGGATCCTCTTGCCGGTTTTCTTGGCATACCGTTCGACGAAATATTCCACGAGTAGAGGAATGTCATCCCTCCTCTCGCGCAAAGATGGTACTTGAATCGGGAACACGTTGAGCCGATAGAAAAGATCTTGGCGAAATGTGCCCGCGGTTACAGCTCCCTCCAAGTCACGGTTGGAAGCGGCGAGCACTCGCACGTCAATGGGGATCACTTGACTGCTCCCGACCCGCTCAAATTCTCGCTCCTGGAGCACCCGTAGTAGAGCACTCTGCGTCTCAGGCGGGAGTTCACCGATTTCGTCGAGGAAAATCGTTCCGCCATCGGCGGATTCGAAGCGACCTAGACGCCGGTGGAGCGCCCCCGTAAAAGCGCCCTTCTCATGGCCGAAAAGTTCGGAAGCAATCAACGAAGTCGGGATCGCCGCACAATTGACCCGAATAAATGCTCTCGCCGACCGGTTCGACCGTTTATGAATGGCACCGGCAATCAATTCCTTTCCGGTTCCGGTCTCACCTAAAATCAGAACCGTGGAATCCGTCGGGGCCACCTTGCCAACTTGTGAAAGTACTCTGCGTAGCGGCGCCGATGATCCCACGATCTCTTCGTACATCGAAGAACGGTCGATCTCTTCGCGAAGCGCAAGGTTCTCTTCTCGCAGCCTCTCTTCGTTCCGCTTGCGATCTTCGATATCCGTTCCCGCGGCACACCAACGAAGAAGCGAACCCTGTTGATCAAAGAGAGGACTGTAACGGATGAGAAACCATCGATACTGGCCGTCTTTTCGCCGCACTCGCAGCTCGTTCTCCCATGGGACTCCTCGTGAAAATCCGTTCCGGCGCGTCTCGCGCAACCTCTCGATGTCTTCCGGATGGAAAACTCGCTCACGAAAGTCCGTCTCCTTCACTTCATCCATTGAAAGACCCGTGTAATCGAGTACTGTCCGATTCACATACACAACATTCCCAACCGGTCCCAGGACAACGATGGTCTGAGGTATTGCATCGACTATCTGTCGCAGTTGTCCTTCCGACTTCTTAACCTCTTCAAACGCGGTCCGCAGTGCCACCTGCGATCGTTCGCGTTCGATGGCGATTCCGGCGATGCGACCCGCGTAATCGATCAACTGAATTTCGCGCGGCGTCGGGCTGCGAACCTCTCGGTAATACATACCAAAGGTCCCCAGCACCTTGCCCTCGTGCGACATGATGGGGCTCGACCAAGCGGCGCGCAGTCCGGCCTGCATCGCAAAATCTCTAGACCTCACCCATTTCGGATCGGAGAGAATGTCCGCGGTGAAGACAGACTGCCGAAGGTATGCGGCCGTGCCACACGATCCGGCGTTAGGACCGATGGCCATTCCTTCGGTCGCCGCTCGATACGATCCCGGCAGGTTCGGGGCCGCTGCGTAACGCAGATGTTCGCCGTCTTTATCGAGAAGGAAAATCGAGCATAGCATCCCATCACTGTGAGCTTCGATCAGGCGCGTAACGCTCGTCAGGACCTCGTTCAAAGGTGCATCGATAAAAATCATCTTTAATGCATCGAGCACCGCCTCGCTAGACAGCGTTTGCTGAGAGGATGTGGGTGTTGGAGACACCTGATCCTGGATGTGTGTTGACATCTTGGCGTCTGCCATAATTGGTCGCTGATCAGTCGATGCTGGCACGATCGCTTAGATCCTGCAAACCCGCGGCCTCGTTGTCCCCTGGCAATAACTACGAATTACCGTGAGGAGAGATCCGGGGAACTCCACGCTCCATCACCTTGACGCGCTCGCTCTAGTTCGATTTCAGACATGCGGCAACATTGAATCCACCCGACACGAGGATTGTTGATTCTCGTAGCGCCTGTAAGCCCGTGAGATTACAAGTGAACTTTTCTACTTTGCCATTACTTTGCTAGAAGGAAAAAACGAAACTGCGTGCCAGGCCCGAGTGCACAGGGATGAATGCGTCCTTCACATGTGGACCTGGATCGTGTTAACTCTGATTACGTGCTTTTGGTATTTCAGGGCGCCTATATCGAGTGCTCGTCAACTGATCGCGTGTGGATTTTATGAATCGGTCGGTTCATTACAAGCGCATCTAAATAGGACTTAGCCGGTTGCGATCTGTGACGAATGTTCATGAACCGTTGCGTCCATCATCAATAACAATTCCCGTTCCGTGCCCTGGTGATGCTGACCGCGGCCGGGTTTCGGGTCGGACCACGCTAGTTCATTGATTTAACCAAGTAAGTTGGCATAAAGGGCTCCGGATACGTGCTTAGAAGCTCGTTTTTGAGGGCGAAAAGCGACGTCTAAGAGACCCGATGCTGCGCAGCTCCTCGTTATGTTCAAACAGTTCAACCGCTCCGCTCAGTTCAAGCCGACAATCACAACAGTTCTGAAGTTTGTGCGCGATCGCCGGTCGTATCTGCGCTGGTTGTCCGAAGCAAAAAAGCTTTTCGGTGTTTCTCCGTACTTAACTACATCGTAACCTGCAATGACATTCACCTTTTGATCAAAGATACCGGTTCAAACGTAATTGCCGATGGCATGCAATTAATCCGGAGGGCACACTGGCACCACAGTGACGTACGGTCGGTCCGTGGCCGAGCCGACCGTTAACTCGGCCGCGGCTATTGCAGCGGTTCGAGCGTCAGCGCTGCCAATTCGTTACGACTAGCGGCTGAAAGGTTTCTGCTGTCGTACACAATGTTGACGCGAGTGATCTTCCCTTCGGCGTTGATCGACAGGGCGACTGCGCCGGTTTTCACCGGCGAAGACGAGGAGGCCCATTCGAATCCTCCGCCGGCATCGCCCCCAACGACGTGCCCGAGTTTGACTCCGCGGCCAAAGGGCGACTTATGGTTTACGCGGACGAAATAACGATTGATCGCAGGATACCCCACAATTGTCACGTTCAGGCTACGATCTTCAAAGACGCCGTCGTAGCTAAAGAGAGCGGCCGCGCCAGCCGTGTCGCCACCGGATAGCATCTCCACAAACTTCGAGCGAACGTTGCTTATCCGAGCGCTGGTAGCGGCCGGCTTGCTCCTTAGGGCAAGAGGCGGGTCAACTGGCGGTCGTCTCATCTTTAAACAAGATGCTCTCACAGAAGCTTGTCCAGCGTGATGGGAAGCTGACGGATTCGCTTGCCGGTCGCGTGATAGACAGCATTCGCAACGGCTGCCGCGGCCCCGGTGATGCCGATCTCCCAGATTCCCCGTCCACCGTAGGGCGCATGCTCGTCGGGAATACCCAGGAACAGAACTTCAATATCCGGAATATCGCGATTCACCGGAACGTGATATTCCGCAAGAGAGGGATTCACGATCCTGCCTCGACGCTCATCAAAGAGGGTTTCCTCCGTCAGCGCCATGCCGATTCCCATGATGATGCCGCCGCGAACCTGACTTGTCGCGGTCCTGAGATTAGCGACTCTTCCGGAATCGAGACAGCACAGCCATCTCGACACGCGCACCTCGCCGGTCTGCTCGTGTACGCGCACCTCGCAAAACTGCGCACCGTAGGATGCCATGGAGTATTTCATCATCTCGATCGGCGGACCTGATTCTCTTTCGACTTTAATGAAATCCTGCTTCGCTCCCCGAAGAATCTCGGTGTACGTCTCACCGGAGCTCTTCTCGCCTTTTCGATACAGCCCCCCATCGCGTGCTTCCAGGTCTTCGTATTTCGCGCCCGCGAGCGATGATCCGGGTATTTGTCCTGCCATTTTCAGCAGTTCGTGGTGAATGTCCTCCACTGCCGCTTGCACCGCCGCAAATAGACTCGCGGTCTGATTAGAACCGCCGGCCATTACTGGCGTGTCGGCCAACTTCGAATCCCCATAGTGAAATGAAACCCGCTCCAACGGAAGCCCCAGACGATCCGCGGCATGTTGAATTTGCACCGTAGCTGTTCCCATTCCCATCTCGGCGGCTGGCGTCTGCACAACGGCTTTACCATCGGCGTAAAGGCACATCCGCACCTTGGCAGGAAAGCGCAAGTAGGGATAGTAAGCGGTAGCGACGCCCAGACCGATCAACCAATCGCCGTCCCGCCGCGAGCGTGGCTCCGGCTTGCGGGAATCCCATCCAAATTTCTCCGCGCCACAGCGATACGCCTCGGTTAGACGGCGGGCCGAGAATTCATGGCCGGTGGTCGGATCTTTATCCGGCTCGTTGATCCGGCGAAGCTCGATTGGATCGACGCGCAGTGCGTATGCGAGTTCGTCCAGAGCTGATTCCAACGCGAACGTTCCAATCGACTCCCCCGGAGCACGCATCCAGGTGTTGGCGATCGTATCGAGGTTGACGATCTTCTGCTCGATGAAGACATTCGGCGATGCATAGAGATGCCGCGCTGGAAAGGTACATTGTTCCGCGTAACGTGCATGGGATGGTGTGGTGGTGATTCCCGTATGAATCAAGGCCGTCAGCTTCCCATCACGCGCTGCGCCCAGGGCAATCCGCTGCTCTGCGCGCGTGCGTCCGCCAACCATGCGGTAAACGGCTTCGCGCGACAGGGAGAGCTTCACCGGACGCTTCACGACGTTGGCGGCAGCCGCGCACAGCGGAGTGTGGGTCCACAGCGAGCCCTTTCCACCAAAACCTCCGCCAACGAAAGGAGCCAGCACCTGCACTTCGTCCGGCTTCAGGCGGAAAATCAGTGCCAAACTGCGGGATGTCATGTATGCGGACTGCGTGGAATCCAACACCACGAGGCTTCCGTTCTCATCCCACAGTGCGATGGTGGCGTGAGGTTCGATGGCGTTGTGATTGTAAGCAGGGGTCAGGTAGACCTGATCCACCCTGGCACTCGCCTCCTGCATTCCTTTTTCGACGCTGCCGATGGCAATTACCGCGGGTTCGCCCAATACATCGGACGGCACTACAGCTTCTGCCTTCAGGAGATCGAAGGATGTTGCCGCTGGCTCGGCTGTGTAATCGACCTCGACTAACGCCGCCGCATCCTCTGCTTGCTCAAGCGTCTCCGCGACGACAATGGCAACCGGCTGGCCGTTCCAGTGTACCGACGCATCCTGGAGGACCGGCAGGTTACTTGCCGCCATGCCCTTGGCCAGATCGCCTATGTCAACCAAAGGAGGCGCCTCGAGCTTAGGCATGTTCTTCCAGGTCAGAACCTCCAACACGCCCGGACTGTGCTTCGCCCGCTCGGTATCGATTTCCGACACCTTGCCCTTCGCGATCGTGCTGAAGACAAGCGCCGCATGCGCGAGATTGGGAATGTCAAATTCGGAGGTGAAGCGCGCCTTGCCCTTTACTTTGGCTTCCGCATCAACGCGCACCAGGGGCTTACCCAGGAATCCATCACGGTCCAATAATGAATTGTGTTTCCCGTCGGGAAGAAACTGTACTACTGTGTCGGATACGGTTTTCATGAGGCTCACGGTCGCCCTGCTGAATCGGCCAGTTCGCTTAGGACACCCGCTATAGTCCGTCTCGCGAGCTCGATCTTGAAGCTGTTGTCGCGGTATCCCCGTGCCTTGGAAAGCTCAGCGTCAGCCGCTTCCCGGAACGCCCTCATTCCCACGTCAGCACCCAGCAAAACCGTTTCTGCGTCGAAGGCGCGCCACGGCTTTGGCGCCACTCCGCCAAGCGCCAGGCGAACATTGCGGACTTTGCCATTCTCTGTTTCGAGCGCGGCCGCGACGCTTACCAGGGCGAAGGCATAGCTCGCGCGATCGCGCACTTTGCATAAATGGATCGCTTAGCAAAAGGAAGCGGAGGCAGTTCGACTGAAGTGATGAGCTCGTCGTGCGCGAGAACTGTTTCTACATGCGGCGTTTCGCCCGGAAGGCAGTGAAAGGAGTTGAACGGAATCGTGCGTTTGCCCACGGCACTTTCGATGTTCACCGTTGCATCCAGAGCCGCGAGCGCCACACACATATCGGACGGGTGGGTCGCGATACACCGTTCCGAAGCGCCCAGAATAGCGTGAATGCGGTTGAAGCCATCGATGGCATCGCATCCCGATCCTGGACTCCTCTTGTTGCAATTTGCGGCATCATCGTAAAAGTAGTAGCAGCGCGTGCGCTGCATGATGTTGCCCGCAACCGTTGCCATGTTCCTGATCTGGCCCGACGCGCCGTTCAGAATCGCCTGCGATAACATCGGATATCGCTCGCGGATGAGCGGATGATTGGCAACCGCGCTATTCCTGACCTCACCACCGATTGAGACGCCGCCATCAGGAGATTCACTGATTCCGGACGACAGGCGGGTAACGTCGATCACGGTATCCGGGCGTTCGATGTTCTCCCGCATCAAGTCAATCAGGTTGGTCCCTCCCCCCAGAAACTTCCCGTTCGCGAGTGGGGCGATGCGCGTTAAGGCCTCCTGTAAAGTGACCGCACGAGAGTAGGTAAACTCTCTCAAGGTATCACCTCCGACTGAAAGGCTGTACGAATGGCGGTGCGGATGCCGAGGTATGCCCCGCACCGGCACAAATTGCCGCTCATTCGCTCGCTGATTTCCTCTTCCGAGAGCTCGACAGGCCTCGCGGATACGTCTTTCGTCACGGCGCTTGGCAATCCATTTCGAAACTCCCGAATCATGCCCACCGCCGAGCAGATCTGCCCTGGCGTGCAGTATCCGCATTGAAACCCATCCTGTTCCATGAATTCGACTTGTAACGGATGCAGCTCTCCTGCAGTGCCGAGACCTTCTATTGTCGTGATCTCCATGCCTTCATACTGAATCGCCAGCGTGAGGCAAGAGAGAATGCGATCCCCGTTACAAAGCACCGTGCACGCACCGCAAGCACCCTGATTGCATCCTTTCTTTGTTCCTGTCAGATGGAGATGCTCTCGTAATGCATCAAGCAGTGAAACACGGGGCTCGATTTCAAGAGTGTGAGCGGCGCCGTTTATTTCGAGCGTGATCTGAATTGTCGAGGAAGGCGCACGCCGGTTCTGGGTTGACGGAGTTTGTTCTTTCATACTACGTCCTTGCGCCAATCGTATTGCTCTGTTGTGGATACGCACGGCTTGACGTGCTTGTGCCCGAGCCGTCGGCGTCGATTCCAGACTACCACCCGGGTTTGTATCGGCAAGATCCTTGCCAGGGCTATAAGTATTCGGCTCTACTTTCGATTCATTTAACTTGCTTGGAGCGCCTCCATTGTTTCGCATCTGAAGTAGTGAATGGGCGGTCATCGCAGAGTGGAACCCGAGGCGAGCGCCGGGGACGCCGGAAAAGCGCAACACGTCAACGCTTAAGTGAATGGATGTCGGTGCGGGCCTCGCGCTAGCGGTTTGAAATAGAGTTAACGTCAATGCCCCTTGGTAACTCGGTGAGTCAATGCATCATTGCTAGACCCCAGCGGCCAGCCCTCTTTCCCAATTCCCGCGGCCTACGTCATCACGATCACCATCCGCGTCGCGTTGTTTCCTTTCTCGACTGCCTCGTGCGCCTGGGCGATCTGGTCGAGGCTGAACTCGCGCACGGGGAGGTGCTTCAGTTTCCCGGCGCTCTGCAGGCGCTCGAAGTCCGCCAGCGCCCGCGCATACGCCTGCGCCGGCAGTTCGTACATGTAGATGAATTTGATAGTCGGTTGGTTCTGAATGCCCCAGCCCGCCGGAATTACACCCTCGGTCCCGCCGGCGCCGTAGACGATCACCGTGCCGAGCTTCGCCAGTATTTTAGGAAACAATGACGCGTTTTTCGCGAAGTGCGGCTCGAGCACCCGGTCCGCTCCTTTGCCGTCTGTCACCTCCGCAACCCGCGCGCCCACATTTTCGGCGCGAAAGTCGATTACTGCATCCGCGCCCGCATCGCGTGCCATCCGGCCTTTCTCCGCGCTTCCCACGGTGGCGATGACGCGCGATCCTTTCTGCTTCGCAATCTGCACGGCGTAATAACCAACCGCACCGGTTCCACCCCCCACCAGCACCGTGCGACCGGCAACCGGGCCGTCGCATAAAACGGCGTAATGCGCCGTAAGCCACGGGACTCCGAGCGAAGCGCCTTCAGTGAAGCTGCAGTTGTCAGGCAGCTTCACCGAGCGCTCTGACGGCAACACGCAGAACTCGGCGGCGGTACCGAAGGCACGCTGCCACTGCGCCATGTAAAGCCAGACGCGCTCGCCGATGCGCTGTTGCGGCACGCCCGCGCCCACTGCAACGATTACGCCCGCACCGTCCTGATGCGGCACGATCCGCTTGAACGGCATGCCACGCCGGCGGACGCCGCTGCGCGTGTATGTGTCGGTCGGATTCACGCCTGAGGCGTGGATCTTGACCTTCACTTCGCCTGGACCTGGCACCTGATCCGGCACCTCGCCGACCTTGAAAACCTTCGTCGGATCGCCCTGTTCTTCGTACCACGCTGCTTTCATTCGCTACTCCTTCGGTCTCGCGTGCATACCATTGACGGAAACCGACGCATCAACACTGCGCAAGCCCCGTTTTCCTTGGCGAAGCGGATTTGGTCCAGTGCATCGCTCATACTGAGCACAGGAGCCATACACGACCAGCGCAGGCGTCCCTTGCTCTGCTTCCAGATGTCAGCCAACCAACGATTCCAGGCCTTGTAAAGCGCAACTTCTACCGCTGGCCGGTCGGTGACGGATTCGATGAACATCGTGTTGTGCAGCACCTGCACGTCCACGCTGTTGGCGTCCATGTATTTCAGACGTAGGTCGACGTGTCCGGACATGTCTGTCTCCTCTCGAATCGGTAACTCGCACGAGCCCGACTTTGACCTAGACGCGACGGCGTGCATCCTCTGCCGGCGTACCCATCGAGGCGCTCTGAACCACTGAAGCTGCGAACAAGGGACGGTACGCCCAACGATGAGTCCAAGCAAGAAACAGTGCGAGCGCAGCGACAACGATGGCGAGCGGTAAGCCGCCCGGCGCGAGGAAGACGTGGAACGCAACGATGTGGACGATCACCGGCGCGAGGATGACGACCCCGAGCGGCACCATGCCGAGCAGCAGCAGCGCCCCGCCGATGAGCTGCGTCGCAAAGAGCAGCGGGAGCATGAAGCCGCTCGCCGCCAGGGCGCCGAAGAACGCGATGGCCGCTTGTGGCATCTCGGGCTGCGGAAGGAACGGAAGGAAGCCATTCAGCGCAAACACGACAAAGATGATCCCGAGCAGGATTCGCGCGATCAACACAGCAGTCTTCATTGGATCTCCTCTCTGGCCCCCATGTTGCGGGGCGGAATGGCGCCAAGGCGGCCGTCGACTGTTTCGTCAGTTCTTGTGCGTAGCTGCTGTACTTTCCCGGTTCACGACCAAGCAAGGCTGCGAAGCGCGCCGTCTGTGACTCCGTGTGGCTGAAACC
>DATFQQ010000333.1:0-2642 GCA_035264195.1 Candidatus Sulfotelmatobacter sp.
TTGAACCACCCATCCTCAAAGGCCTCGAAAGATTTCCGGGCCTTCGCAAGGTTTCCTGCCTTCAAGGCCGGGGTCACGTCCCGCAAGTGCGCTCGCACGATACGCAGTCGCGCAACATCGTCATAAAGGGGGTTAAGAGGAGCCGCGTTTGCGAACATGCTGACGGCTTCATCGAACTTGACGAGCATTGACTGAACGTCCATGAGCACTTCTGAGATGTCGGGATTGGGTCCATCGAGTGCTTTTGTGATCCTGGGCTGGAATTCGAGCTCAAGCTGGCGATACACATCCCTGCTGCGGACATTGATGTATACTTCGATACCGTTCCAACCCGAATCGTAATCCGCGAACGCAGCTCTGGCTCGTGCGACATCGCGCTTTTGAAGGGCCGTAATCGTATCAACCAAAGTAGGCCGGATCGCCTTGATGCTGGAAATCTCGAAACGTTCTTCTTCCGCGGCCCGCGCCTGACCCAGGCAGCCGAGGATGGCCAATGTTGTGAATATAGCGAAGCCCGTGCGGCGAACCTGCATAGAGCCAACTCCATGACGATGTTTTCTTGGGCTACAAAAATAATGATAGCTCGATATGGTCCAATTCTCAATCGAAACCGGGGCCGTTACGGCGTGATGGGAGGGCCGGGTTCAGGCGACGCACGTCAGAGCGCCTACTGGACTCCCGCCCTATTCTGGAAAGACCCAGTCGGCGTCGGGCGGAAATAGCACGATGACCGCCTCGCCCGTTTTGCAAGTCCCGCCGGACAACTTGCCGAAAGCAACGCGAAAGTCACAATTATACGAGCATGCGCAAACATGCGGCGATGTGCCGTCGTCCGAGTAGGACAGCCGAATTGCGTGATCCTGACTTTTCCCGGGAACCTTCGTTCCGGGTTACGCACAGCTCGCTTACGACATGCCGTGGTCGGGGACGGCACCGTAGCGTGAGACAGTACCTGGCGAAAGCCCCGGATGATTGTCATCCGGGACTTTCGTCGCCGTAGTTCGCTAATGCCGGCACGCAGTGTCGCGGCGAGGCTAATCCTCCAGCCTGGATGGAAGTGTCTTCGACAGCGCCATTGCGCACTAGCGGGCTCGTTCGCAGTTGCCTTTATTCATTTTCTACTACCCTAGGTCGGTCTTTTCTTAAGATCGTTTTAAACACCGCTCCGCCAGACGTTCAGGCCGTCGCGTTGGGTCCTCCCGCCGGCGCGCTGCAGGCGGCCTGCTCAATGCGTTACCTCATCCTCTCAGCTCGCTGCCGATGCGAGTTGGGAACGCGCGGTATCAGCCAGAGCGCGGCAGGCATCACTTGTGAAGTACGACCCGGATTTTCCAAGCACAGCCTTCGCATGCAAAGAATGCACAGATGTGGCCGGCTTGAAACAGGTCGGCTCCGTCGTCGCATTGAAGGCGAGTGTCAGAGGGCGTTGGTCCCTGCGGCGGGAACTAACAGCCACACTCTGTGTTGGCCAGAGCGAAAGCAGGGCTCCTCAGAATTGCTGCAAGCCGTTGCCTTGGTGACCTGAAGTCACCGCCTGCACCAGGAGAGGGATACCCGCATTTCCTGATTGTATTTAGCCAACGAAGTGTCAGCCGATGAATACCGAGGCTCAAGATGGCTTCCGTTTTGGCCTTGAGACAGAGTTTCTCCTCGTTGACGCGCATTCGTTCAGGCCATTATGGCATCCTGATCTACAATTCGAGACATTAAACGCTACTCTTGAGGCCATTCCGGCAGATGATTTCCAATGTGATAGTTTCAAGGTGGAGCCGCCGCATCGAAAGCCCGGACCTTATACTGTGGAGGGCTATCATCTTCCTGATCCGCAGATGAACCCGATTGATCTTCTTCCGAAAGGGGTCGAAATCCGCACCCCAGTCTGTTCGTCTATCGAAGAGTGCCTCGGAGCGTTTAAGGCACTGCATGGCCGGCTGCAGCGCGGCCTTGCCGATGCCGGATTTCAGGCGGTCGCATTGTCATTTCATCCGACCGAGATTGACTTCTCGGGACCTCAAAACAAACGTCGGTATGATTATTGGCAGTGGGCCATGGCGGCAATGCTGACTTATGGACCGGATATCAATATCAGCCTGCCGGAGGCTTTGACGCGACGAATTGATGTGAGAGACTTGAATGAAAAGGTCAACTACTACGTGCCAGCCCTCGTCGCGCTGACGCTTTCCTCCCCACTTCGTGGTGGAGAGTTGTGGCGCATTCGTGGACGCTTTGGCAAATCCGTCCGCACTTACCATCGCAGCGTGGTGGCTCCCGCACTCGAGATCCATCCGGATGAGCGGTTTCGTCTCGAATTGAAGCCGTTTGAAATGACGTGTTCGCTTGTCGACTACCGCAATTATTTCCTGCTTTGGCTCGCGCTCCTCCTTGATGACGACCTAACGGGCCGGGCATCAGATGAGACACGTATCTATGATCTGGGACGGATTGCACGCGACGGTCTTGATGCGGAGACCGTACGTGATCGGGCCAGTGCAGTCATCGACCACGCCCCTCAGGTGCTCGGCCCTTGGGGGTTCGATTGTTCGTCTTTGGACTCGTTCAACGTTCGCCTGGAACTGGGCCGCCTCCCGGCTGATGACATCGTTGCCGTCTTCGAACGAGAGAAAACGATATCAGGCACCTTG
>DATFQQ010000334.1:0-4830 GCA_035264195.1 Candidatus Sulfotelmatobacter sp.
TTCCTCGAAGGTCACGAACAGGCTGCCACGCAATCCACGGAAGAACTCCAGAAGCGTAGAGGCTTTGGTTTCCAGGATGGATTCCATGACAACTTTGCCCTGCGAATCCACCACCGCTGCTGAGATCGTTGCTTGATGAACGTCAAGCCCAATATACTTTTCGCTGCTCATTGAGGGTGCTCCTTTCGTAGGTGATCATGCCAACGATGACAACCTACTTCAAAAGGGGCGCCCTCTTATAATGCGATTTCGTCAGTCAAGGACTGTGCAGCTTTATAATCTCTTACGCTGCTGCGTGGAGCCATCCTTGTGAGCGCCATTACAGTTGACGTTCTCATTTCCTTTCCACTGATACCAGCGTAATCGCGCTTTGACCCCTGCATCGTTTCTTGAATCAGCCGAGCGGCGGAGTTAATTCCGCCGATTTTTTGTGCAGCAATCAGCGGGGTACAAGATTACCAGTTCAGTAGTTCATACAGGCTGCTGTAGTCATCCGTCCACAGAGGCACCGGTCTTCTGACTTCGACCGCATGACCCTTGGCCGATAGTTCGGCGGACCGAAGCATGGTGGGATCGCGAGATACAAGTACCCAAATGGGCTGGAGGTCGCTGAGAGTATCGACTTCAAGGCTTGCCAGGTGGTAAAAGCTCGCGAGGCTCTGCACGACAGGACGAAGGTCGATCGCCGTACTGCTGAGGTGGAATGCGATGACGGAACCTGGTCCGCGCAGATGGCGCAAATATAGATCCATCGCCTCGCGTGTTAGAAGATGAATCGGCACGGTGTCACCGTTAAACGCATCCACGGCGAGGAGATCGAGATTCTGTGCCTCGCCGCGAGATAGTTCCTGCTGCAGGTTGATACGAGCGTCCCCAAGGACGATATCGCTATCTGCAGCAGAAGACTGAACAAACGTGAATAAAGGATGGGATCCGAGCGAAAATTGGGTAACCGCCGGATCAATTTCGTAGAAGCGAAAATAGTCGCCCTTGCGACCGTAAGCTGCCAAGGTGCCCACACCCATACCCACTACACCAATGCGAACTGGCCGATTCAACAGGCGATACTGGTTCAGGAGCAGGCCAACGCCGCTATCAGCGGAATAGTAGATTGTGGGCTCGCTAAGGTGTGCCGGGTCCGTTCTTTGCAGGCCGTGCAAGGTATGGCCGTGGACCATTACGATCTGGCCTCTTTCGCGCAAAACGCTCTTTACACCAAAAAAGTTCCTGTTGCGCGCCAGCACGATGTCTCCCTGTCCTTCGAAATCAAGCAGGTCGTTGGTGAAGGAGTAGGCGCCGACCGCGAGAATAATCACCGCTAGGCCTAGGATGCCGCCGCCGAAGCGAACCGTGCGAACCCAGGAATCCCGGTCGCGAATCATTACGACTGCTAATAGAACGGCGCAGCCGACGAGCGCGATTTGAAACTCCCAGAAGCGATCGAAGATCTGTGGAGCAAGCACGACCACAGCGGCACTGCCTAGGGCGCCACCCGCGCTGATCATCAGATAGAAGGAGGTCAAGTGCTCGGTCTGCGGCTTCATTCTTGCGAGTTCACCATGACAGACGATGCAGACCGCCATCATCGCTGAACAATAGATCGCTAAGAGCGGCGTAACGGAGATAGCGGAATAAACCGGCAGGACTCTGAGGGCAAGCAAGGTCAGTAATAGATAAAGGGGGAGAAATATTTCTCTGCGATACCAACGCGGATGGTCGAAGCAAATGACGAACGACAATAGATAAAGGCTGAGAGGCAGTACCCACAACAGAGGAACGGGCGCGACCTGCTGGCAAATAAGATTCGTTGTAGCCAACAGCATGGTGCTCGAGCAGGCGGGCAACAGGAGCCAAAGGAATCTTGATTGAGCTTGTGATGGCTTCTTCGCTTTTCTGGTCTTACTCGACTTCGGGCTTCGCGTTGTTAGAATCTCGGACGTGTGCCTCGTAAACAGAAACGCAGAAACGGCGGCTAGGGATGAGAAGAATGCGTAGCCGGCGCTCCAAAGCCATGCTTGAGACGAGAGCGTCATTTGGCGCTCCACCAGCAACGGATATGAGATGAGACCAAGCATGGATCCCAAATTCGACAGAGCGTACAGCCGGTATGGTGAACCATGTTGGGCACAAGCAAACCAATGCTGGAGGAGCGGGCTGGTGGCGGAGAGCAATACAGATTGAATGCCGACAGAGGTGAGCAGCAAGAATGTGATCTGCCAAACGGGATGGTTTGTGTTTGCAGCGGAACCGGCGAAGAAAATGGGCGAGTGTACTGTGCGGGATAGGAACGCCATCACCAGCCCGGAGGATGCCAGCAGAGCGATATGGAGAACGCATTGCGCTCTCGCAGGCAACTTGGACGAAATCAAAGCTGCATAGCCGTATCCAGCCAAAAGGAGGACCTGGAAGACGAGTAGAGAAGTGCTCCACACGGAGGGACCACCGCCAAAGCGTGGAAGCAGGAATTTCCCCATCATGAGTTCGATCTGAAAAAGAAGGAAGGCGCTGACGAAAATAGTCACTGCGGAAACGGAGATAGTGAAGGCCGGTGCCGCTGCGCTTTTTGCTTGCTCTAGAGCCGATGGCTTGCCGGCGGCATTCAGAGAATTCGATTTCGAGGAAGCAGTCGTGGTTGGCATAAGTCGGTCGTGTATGGCCAGCGAGGCTCCGTTTGCGAAAAGCCCTTGGCAGCATATCTCGTCTTCTTTACAGATCGATGAAAATGGGCGGTGTGAGGCCTGGGGGCGGGATAAAGCACGCTTGCCATCGCGCGAAGACTTGGCACCGATTGACACCGGGTTGCGGATACTTGGTCGCTGCGTCAGGGCTCCAGTGGGAGCCAAGTTAGCCATCGAAATGGCAACAAGTGGCTTGCTAGGCTAATCACGGCATAGTATTCATTGAGTCAATCCAACGGTCAAGGCTTGCTGCAAAAGTGCACAAGCCGACTTATCGAGACCCATCGCCCAGAAGCTCCTGACTCTTCAAGGGGAGCGGCCTTATTTACGTCGAAGCCACTAGCAACACGAGGCACTGGGCAAGCATGGACACAACGAGCAGCGGAACACGGATCCATAACACTCTATCCCACGACGCCTGAAGCTCTCGACCGTTGTCGAGTCTTCCTCCGGTTTTTGCCGCTTTGGTTTGAATCCGATTAATTGGTTTTGACAAGAGATTGTAGAGAACGACGAAGAGAATCAGCATTAGGAACGATGCGAGATAGAACCAGCGCTGCCCATTCCCTCTTAATACGACCAGCAAGAGGTTCGACAAGATCGCCAAGACACCCCAGATCGGCATCCGCGCGTCGGCGAACAAGTGAAAGAAACCCATGATTTCGGTTCCAGCAGATGGTGAAGCCAATCTGAGAGCGGGACGGCCGATAGTCAAAAAGAACATGTCCGTGCCACACACAACCGCTGTGCTTAGAATGCCAACTAGAGACACCAGCCACATCCAATGGTTCATTGTCTTTCCGCCTTTCTAACTGTCGCTGTGCCGATTGCTGGAATACTTCCATCTCAAATGGCATGGATCAACAAGAGGCCGACGACAAGCATCACCGCGCAAGTTACGCCATGAACGGAGAACGCTCGCGACCTCGACCCGCCCGACCCCAGAATGATTGACATGTCGCCAAAAGGGATGACGGCTTCAACGAGTAGAGCTATGCCTACCAACCGCGTGTCCGCAGTCAACATCATGGTCAGCACGACCAATCCAGCTACGACGTCCCGAATTCCTTTAGGACGTAGCCAGGCACGAGTGTCAGCATCGGATGAGGGGGCCTTAGACCAAATGATCCTGAGATTCGTTCAGGAGATACAAGATAGAAACAACCAATAACAATGATCCCCACAGCAATGAGAGCCGCCAAGATGAGCGGAATAGCATTATGCATAAATCTCCTCGCTAGAGTTGGATGGAAATCCTGTCTAGTGGCCGGGCCGGCAGTAAAGTCAGTCCGTAAGGCTCCATTAGTTGGGCAAGGTCGGGATCAGCTTATGCCTAGATCTAAGGGATGTTCTCTACAGCGTTCACTGTACGATGGTCGGGTCTGATTGGCATAACATCCTTCATCAATTGCACTCATTACCTTGCCCAACGGCCCAACCAAAAAACCCCAGTCCAGAGTCTTCGGAGGCTTTCGGCCTGATTGACTTACCGCTTTGCCTCAGATAGTTTGGCTAACCCAAATGGCAACAGCCTCAGCTAAACGGTAAAGTCGATTCAGAGATCGGGTCGAGCGGCTAGAGTGTGGATTTCGACGGGGGCGATTCGCTCCCATATGATCGCGCTCGTGCACGCGATTACCACCCAGCCGGTCGCGATAACCCCACACCAGGTCATCAAGGTCATTGCGACGCCAATCGGGCCGAACCCGGTCCACCCCTGGAGCAATATTGGGAAGCCCACCCGGACAACCACGGTGATGACAATTCCGTCGATCACGACCCCGGCGAAGCCAGCGAGCAGGTGGTATTTCCAACCTCGACCACCGTCGCGCACGAGCAACATTGGAGTGAGCGACCAGAAGATCCACACCGGGACGAGTGATACGACCAGAAGCGCCGCACGGACTCCGGCTTCGTGTTGGCCGGTGAACCCGATGCGCTCACGGGCGGTCATAGTTCCCAGGTACAGGACGAACCAGGCGGCTCCGCGACCCAGCTTCTCGGCCATACCGAACTGCCGGCGGCGCCATGCCTGAGCGAATATTGTGGCGACCTTGATCGACATCGGGATTCCCCAGACCAGAAATGCGCCGAGACCGAGGAAGGTCCAGACGTACTGTACGCCGGAGGGGGCTCCGAATGCCTCGCGCAC